>JBDTVD010000194.1:0-6953 GCA_040007375.1 Bacteroidota bacterium
AAAATAAAAATTATGATGATGGAGTTAAATGATAAATCCTGATTTACTCATCATTTTCAAATCTTCAAATTGCCAAATCTTCAAATTGATTTTTTATTTCAACTCTTCCTTCAACTCCTTCATCTCCGTCTCCATTCGTTCAATACGTTTAATCACTTTGTCTTTTTCCCACGCTGTTTCCGGAATTTCACTGCTGATGTAATTACAAAATCTCCACACTTCACGTACTTCATTGGCCGGAACATTATAAGGTTGGTAAACAGGATTGAGTGAATGCAGCTCCAGGCTCTTCTGTTTTTTCAGGTGATTATATATAATCTTAAAAACAATTCCTTCATCCATAGTAAGCAATACGTAAGCAGTGCCATCTTTAATATCATAAAAATTTTCCACATACTCACCAATCACCCAGCTTTTATCAGGTATGGGTAACATGCTATCGCCATTCAACTGGAACATGCGGTATTTTCTGTCGTTAAATAATATCGGCAATTGAAACGTAGGCAGCTTCTTTATAAATTCCGGATCAGCATACCCATTTTTATATCCTGCTTTTGCTTTGAGTGGAACTACTTCAATGTTTTCTTTATTCTCACTGTCAACTGTTGTGGCCAGCACCCGCAATCGTGAACCTGTTACAAATACATCATGTCCGCGCTCCAGCTCCGACATTTGAAATTCACCAAGCTTCGACATATCCACTTTGATCAATGTATCAATCGAAACTTTATAATATTTCGAAAAACCCATCAGCGCATCCAGTGTTGGATTTACTACGCTTCCGTTTTCATAACTGTTCAGTGTGGAGCGACTGAAGCCCAGTTCGCCGGCAACAATATCCTGTGTGCGGCCACGGCGCTGGCGAAGTAGTTTGATGTTGTTGTTGAAATACATTTTCTACGAATTACGAATTAGTACGAATTTACGAATGTGTTTTTCCTTATATAATATTTTTATTTTACAGAATATTTTTTCTTGATCTGCAATAAGGTCTCTCCACTTCGGCGAGATGACATCCTGTTTATTATTTAAATGCACTTCATCACTTAGTCACCTCATCACCTCATTACTCTTAAAGATATCCGTTAATCACTCTTTTATATCCATCTTTTAATAACACAGTATTGAAGTTGATTATTAATCCTAATTTATTTCCTGTCAGTTTAAGATAGGTAAGCATTTGTGCAGCATGAATATCCTGTAATGCATCAACAGATTTTACTTCTACTATCAGTTTGTTTTCAATATGAATATCAATCCTGAATCCTGATTCTATCCGCATCTCTTCAAAAACAATTGGCACTACCTTTTGTTTTTCTATCATGAATCCTTTTTTGTAAAGTTTAAATGCCAGGCATTCCAGGTACACATTCTCCAGCAAACCCGGACCAAGATCTTTATGTATCTGCATGGCACATTCAAAAACATGTTTGGCAATATCGTTTTCCGTAAGGTTCAGTAAGGCGTATGTTTTGCTATTTTCCAGTGTCTCCATTCAGGCTATTATACAACCAGTATATATGGTCGTATTGCCGTCAAAAGTAATTATTAATAGTATTAAAAGCATATTCTTTTTTTATTTTTTTCAGATATTTTTTATTGATGACAGAAAGCACAACCCTTCATTTCCATCTTTATCTATCTTTGATAGCTCATCACTACCACCAATGAAGAAAAACCATCTGTTATTTTCTTTCTTTCTGTTTCTTATCACTACTGCTCAAAGCCAATCGCTCCTCACCTCCGGTCCGATGCTGGGTTGGGTGGAACATCGTTCTGCACTTATCTGGTGTGAAGTAAGTCCGGAAGTACGCACTGCCTCCATCCGTTACTGGGAAAGCAACAACTCCGATTATTTTTATGAGCTGGATTACAAAGGCGAATTAGGCAATCCATACAATCCTATAAAATTTGAATTGCCGAAACTGAAAATGGATGTATTATATAATTATGAAATCTTCCTCAACAATAAACCACTTGAATTTCCTTATCCGTTAACCTTTCGCACAAAAAAAATATGGGAATACCGTACAGAAGCACCTGACTTTTCATTCATCATGGGTTCCTGTGTTTATTTAAATGATGCACCATACGACAGGCCACAGCAACCACCTTACGGACAGGATCCTGTCATCTTAAAAACAATGGCAAATATTCCTGCTGATTTTAATTTATGGTTAGGTGATAATCTTTATTACCGTGAAGCAGATTACAGTTCACCCTCTGGTATGAATTATCGTTACAGTTTTCAGCGTGCTGCTCCGGAGATGCAACCGCTTTTAATAACACGTCCGAATTTTGCAATATGGGATGATCATGATTACGGACAGAATGATAGTCATGCAGGATTTGAATATAAAAAAGAAACACTGGAACTCTTTAAAAATTACTGGACAAATAAAACATATGGTGAGCCGGACAATCCTGGTATATATAGTAAATTTCAGTGGAGTGATTGCGAATTTTTTTTAATGGATGACAGATATTACCGTTCACCGAATGAATATCCTGACAGTATAAATGGAAAACCAAACTGCAATAAAATATTCTGGGGTGCAAAACAAATGCAATGGCTGAAAGACAATCTCATTACATCACATGCAACATTTAAATTTATTGTTACCGGAAGCCAGGCGTTAAATCCAATGAATAAAATGGAATGCATCCGTAATTATCCGTGCGAATACAGTGACCTGATGAGTTTCATTAGTCAGTATAAAATAAATGGTCTGGTTTTTTTAACTGGTGACAGACATATTTCAGAAGTAATAAAAGCAGAACAGAAAAACGGCTATCCGTTATATGATATTACCAGTTCACCAATTACATCAGGAGTATTTGCAAAAATTAAAGATCAGCCTGAATTCAATAATCCATCAAGAGTACCAAATACATTAGTAATGGAAAATAATTTCACACTCATCTCAATTAATACACGTGATAAAGACAGAGTATTAAAAATGCAATGCTTCAACAAAGCCGGACAGGTTGTTTCCGATTTCTCTGTTCCATTATCAGAATTAAAATTTAAGTGATTAGGTGATTAAGTTCATTTCCTCTGAGATGTCATTTCGAGCGAAGTCGAGAAACCTTATTACACAATTAGAATATATATTCTGCTAAGCAAAATCACATTCACTGAAAAATAAAAAAATAGCAGAACCGGAATAATAGTAAAATTAACTTCTAAAAAAAGAAATCAGTTTGAGTAAAAAATAATTGTAAATCGTACTTCATAAATCGTAAATCAAAATGAAACAGAACAGAAGAGATTTTATCCGCACATCAGCATTGGCTGCCGCTGCAGGAATTGTACTTACACAAACAGGAAAAGTAATTGCTGGAAGCCTTCCTCATGGCGATGCTTTTACATTACCACCTTTACCATATGATTATGCTGCACTCGAACCGTTTATTGATACACAAACAATGCAGTTACATCACGATAAACATCATGCAGCGTATGTAACCAATGTAAATAAAGCACTGGAGCCTTTGCATCTGCATGATATTACTATTGAAGATCTCTGTAAAAATATTTCGAAATATGAAATGGTGATTCGCAACAATGGTGGAGGACATTACAATCATTCTTTATACTGGCAGATAATGAAACCGAAGGGCGAAGGAATGCCATCAGGAAAAGTTGCAGAAGCGATCAGTGCATCATTCGGCAGTTTTGAGGACTTTAAAAAGCAATTTACCGATGCTGGTATGAAGCGTTTTGGCAGCGGATGGGCATGGCTGGTGAAAAGTGCTGATGGTAAACTGGCAATAGGTTCAACAGCAAATCAGGATAATCCACTGATGGATGTTTCTGATTTTAAAGGAACACCTTTACTTGCAATGGATGTTTGGGAACATGCTTACTATCTGAAATACCAGAACAAAAGAGCAGATTATATAGCTGCTTTCTGGAATGTTGTGAACTGGGAAGAAGTGGCTAAAAGGATGGGATAAATCTGAGTGCTGGGTGCTGAGTGCTGGGTGCTGGGAATGATTTTTAGGAACATCATTGATAACGAGGTGATTACTTTCAGAAAAAAAATCAAGGTCTTGATACTTGATACTTGTGTCTTGATACTTTTTTTTTAGTTTTGCCATCCCGTTTAAACAAATCGTGATTACACGTGTTTTAGTTCTGGCTGTTGTCAGAATGGTTTGAGCCGGAGAAATGATCTTTTCTCACCCATTGATGGGAAGTCCGATACGGATGAGAAGAGTAAAATTCCTCCTTAGCTCAGCTGGTTAGAGCACATGACTGTTAATCATGGGGTCCCTGGTTCGAGTCCAGGAGGGGGAGCAGTAGTATCAAGGGGTTACACCGAAAGGTTGTGACCCCTTCTGCATTTGTGACCTCAGATGTGACCTTACTTGAGAGTAACAAGAATGAATAAATTGCTCCCTTACATCATCTAAATTACTTACACTAATGCAGCTAACAAAATCACCATCAATAAATAAATTACACCAACCACTGATGTAATTAACGAATAACCTAATGTTTGAATTTTTCATATTTTTTTTCCAGCTCTCTTAAAATCGTGAAATAGGAAAAGCAAGAAAAAAGCAAAAAAAATTTAATGCCTTAATTTAAAAATAAAAAACATCATCAAAATTATTTTGCTTTTATGCAACACCAAAAAATAAAAACAATCGTTGCGGTTCTTTCTTTTCCTATTTCATGATTTTACTTTTGAAAAAAATATGAAAAATTATAACCTGGTAGATGAATTAGGTTTTTAAATGTTATATAATTGAGAAACAAAACTTTGATTGCAAGAGTGTGTTTTTGGTGAGATGGCCTTCCTACCAATTTATATTTTTATCCGAACATAATTGCGCAAGATGACATGAGTTTATTGCCATTACAATATCTCCTATTCCAATATCATATTGTTTATGCTTTGTTGATTTGATGTAAATGTTTTCATGATTTTATTTTTTTAAAATTGTTATATAGAATGAATTTATTTCAGTTGCCAAATAATATTGATAATTATTCTTCTGCAACCTGCACTTCAAAATTTTTGTTTTCCCAACGGTTTGCTTCTTTCCAGAAGACCCAGCCTGTATTATTATTGCCTTGGTTATTTAAATGCGGAGCAAGCAAAACAAATAATTTATACGTACCCTTATCGGTTGATTTAAAATTTATGTTTTGCAGAAGTGTATTCCTGATCGGGTCCGTAATAATTTCTTTTGTAATTTGATATTTATTTTCAATGCAGGTATTTGAGATGCGATAGGCAGGTATCCCTTTCCGGAGCATTTTTATATCATGCGTACAATGTCTTTTTTCTTCTGAAAAAAAATCTTTACCATCAGTAACAATCAAACCCATATCTCTTATACAGGCAACATCCTCTGTAGGATAATACACTTCATTTACAATGCCGTGACTTAATGTAAATGCAAATTTCAGAAGCGGTATTAATAGATAAGCCAATGCCTGATTTTGCGATGGATGACCACCGGGCTTCGATTCCCGGAGCACCTGGAGCATTTTCGTTTTCTTTTGTCATAACAATTTAATTATTCCTGCCTCCATTTTTTATACATATTAATTAACCCGATAGTCGAACTGTCATGAGCAGTAATACTGAGATCACCCTTTAATTCAGGTTGAATTTTAGTTGCCAATTGTTTTCCAAGTTCTACACCCCATTGATCGAAGCTGAAAATGTTCCAGATGATACCTTGTACAAAAATTTTATGCTCATAGAGAGCAATTAAAGACCCCAATGAAAATGGAGTAATTTTTTTTAAGAGAAAAGAATTGGTGGGGCGATTGCCTTCAAAAACTTTGAATGGAATTAATTTTTCCATTTGTGCATTATCCATTCCTTTCAATTCGTTTTCTGCTTCTCCTTTGCTTTTTCCATTCATTAATGCTTCTGTCTGCGCGAAAAAATTGGAGAGTAATATCGGGTGATGTTCACCAATTGGATTATGGCTGATAGCAGGAGCAATAAAATCGCAGGGAATTAAATGTGTTCCCTGGTGAATGAGTTGGTAAAACGCATGTTGCCCGTTAGTGCCCGGTTCGCCCCATACTATTGGTCCGGTATTGTATGTAACATCATTTCCACTTCTGTCAGTATGCTTTCCGTTGCTTTCCATATTCCCCTGCTGAAAGTAAGCAGCGAAGCGGTGCATGTATTGGTCGTAAGGTAAAATGGCTTCTGTGGTTGCACCGAAAAATCCCGTGTACCATATACCAATTAAAGCCATCATAACAGGAATATTTTTTTCAAATTCAGTTTGCCTGAAATGCAAATCAGTTGCATGTGCGCCTTTTAGTAGTTCTTCAAAATTGTCAAATCCAATAGTTAGTGCAATAGACAAACCGATAGCACTCCACAAGCTATATCTTCCTCCTACCCAATCCCAAAACACAAACATGTTTTCAGGAGCAATACCAAACTTCACTACTTCTTTTTCATTCGTTGACAATGCAACAAAGTGAAGAGCAACATTTTTTTCAACTTTAGCAGATTTTAAAAACCATTCACGTGCAGTGTGTGCATTAATCATGGTTTCCTGCGTGGTAAAGGTTTTGGAAGCAATTAAAAAAAGTGTTTCTTCGGGATTACACTTCTTTAGTGTTTCAACTATATGCGTACCGTCAACATTGGAAACAAAATGAGGTTCTATATTTTCCAACCAATAAGGTTTAAGCGCTTCTGTTACCATAACGGGTCCAAGGTCGCTGCCGCCAATACCAATATTAACTATGTACTTAATTTTTTTTCCTGAATAGCCTTTCCATGCTCCGCTATGAATTTTCTCACAAAATATTTTCATTTGTTGCAATACCTTTTTAATCTCCGGCATTATATCGGCACCATCAACAAGCACAGGTGAATCAGAAAAGTTTCTTAAAGCAGTATGCAACACCGCCCTGTTTTCAGTTTCATTTATTTTTTCAGCATTGAACATAGCTTCAATTG
>JBDTVD010000195.1:0-6948 GCA_040007375.1 Bacteroidota bacterium
GTATCTGCTGTTCTTGGATTCGGATATGATATTGCTCTTTCTGATCAATTGCATCTTGCACCAGGTCTTCGTTTTGCCTGGGGACTTTCTGATGTAGGAAAAGAAGCTGATGGTGAAGTTGGATATGAGCCTACAAATGCGGCTGTTGGTGGAATACAGGTTTCATTGACATATCTCTTCAAAAAGCAATAGTAATAATTGATATAAATAAAAAAAGGGCAGGATAATCATCCTGCCCTTTTTTATTCAATTTGAAGATTTGTATCCTTCATCGTAAAACTTCTGATACCAAAGGAAGATTTGAAAATGTAAGAAGTATTCAGTCTTGCTACTTGATACTTGATACTTGATACTCCTTCAGAATCCTGGCCATTGTTTCGCCAATATAAGCAGGTGAATCAACAACTGTAATTCCGCATTCAGCAAGTATTTTCATTTTTGCAGCAGCCGTATCATCAGCACCACCAACAATAGCACCTGCATGTCCCATTCTTCTTCCTGCAGGAGCAGTTTGTCCGGCAATAAATCCAACAACCGGTTTTTTATTTCCTGTGGCTTTAATCCATCGTGCAGCTTCTGCTTCCAGTCCGCCACCAATTTCACCAATCATAATAATACCTTCTGTTTCCGGATCATTCATAAAAAGTTCCACTGCTTCACGTGTTGTAGTTCCAATAATAGGATCACCACCAATACCTATTGCAGTAGTAATTCCAAAACCTGCTTTTACAATCTGGTCAGCCGCTTCATAAGTTAATGTTCCGCTTTTTGAAACAATACCAACTGTTCCTTTCTTAAAAACAAAGCCTGGCATAATACCCACTTTAGCTTCGCCCGGAGTAATAACACCAGGACAGTTAGGACCAATCAACCTGCATTTAAAACCACGGAGATATTCTTTCACCGTAATCATATCCTTTGTTGGAATTCCTTCGGTGATGGCAACAATCAGTTCAATACCAGCTTCAGCAGATTCCATTATTGCATCAGCAGCAAAGGCAGGCGGAACAAAAACGATGGACACATTAGCACCAGCCTCACGAACAGCTTCTGCAACAGTATTAAAAACAGGTTTATCAAGATGCTTTGTTCCTCCTTTTCCAGGTGTAACACCACCCACTATGTTGGTGCCGTATTCAATCATCTGTGTGGCATGAAAAGTTCCTTCAGTGCCTGTGAAACCCTGTACTATTACACGGGAGTTTTTATTTACCAGTACGCTCATCGTTCTATTTTGTTGAAGTGCCAAAAGTAAGATAATTTCGGTGACTAGGTGACTAAGTGACTAGGTGACTAAGTGATGAGGTGAAGAGGTGAAGAGGTGAAGAAGTGAAAAGTTCTATTAACTCTGAACTAATAACTTTCAACTGATTTTACTCCGAACTCCGAACTAATTACTCCCAACTAAAAAGTGCTGGGTGCTGAGTACTGGGTGCTGAGAATTAAAAAGAGTTTTTTCTAACTACTTGTTACCATCTACTTTTCTACGAACTCAATGTTCATAGCTCACAACCTTACAACTTACTACTTACTCACTACTAGATACCAGATACAAATTACTCCGAACTCCGAACTAATTACTCCGAACTAAAAAGTGCTGAGTACTGGGTGCTGAGAATTAAAAAGAGTTTTTTCTAACTACTTGTTACCATCTACTTTTCTACGAACTCAATGTTCATAGCTCACAACCTTACAACTTTACTGCTTACTAACGACTAGATACTAGATACTAATTACTCGAACTCCGAACTATTGAATGATGATTTTATTTCGAATAGCTGTTTGATCCCCCATCTCTACAAAATAAATTCCGGGAGCAATATCTGTTACATCGATTGTAAGCATACTTTCTCCTTTACTGTTAATGTTTTTAATTATTTTACCATCCATACTTTTTATATATATTGATAGATCCCTATCTGCAAAAATTTCCAGATTAATTCTTATAAAATCATTCACAGGATTAGGATATATATTCCAGTTCAATAAAGAATATTGATGCACGTCTGTTACTACTGCTGTTTTTATGTTTGATAATGCACTTCCATAAATACTTCCCATATTGCGTGATGGACTGCATGCTGAAGCTTTTCGAACTTCTACCTGGTAATAAACAATACCACCTGGAGCAGCAAGATCTGTGTATGAAGTAACAGTTGAAGGAAGAGAATCAATTATTGAAAGACTGCCTGGTGATGTTCCTCTGTATATATAAAAGGTAGTATATGGAAATCCCATGTAAGGTGTCCAGGAAAGATTTGCTGTGCCTGATGTACCCTGACTTGTCTGCAAATGCAACGTAGTATGTGTTGGTGCTGTAAATCGTGTATTTCCGCAGGAGTCATTTGCATTGATTCGATAACACCACGGACGAATGTTCATGTTTGCAGTTGCATCAACATATTCACTTAATGCTGAAACAAGTTGCGTTGTAATTGAATCATAAACACCATTTACAACACTTTCTCTCCAGAGTGTGGTAGATGCAATACCAGGTAAATTACTTTCTTCCCATATAATTTTTGTTCCTGTTGTAGCACTGTCTGCAGTTACCAAACAAATATCCTGCTGCATAATAGATACGGTGTTATTACAAATTGTGCAGCTACCATCAACAACTTCGTTAGGACCACCTATGAAGCTGGAAACCGAATAGTTTGTTACTGAAGCGCCGGAACCCAGCATCATATAATAAATTTCACCTGGCTGTACATTCTGAACATATGCAGTCTGCAATCCAAATAGATAAGCAGTTTGCTCACAATCAACAATTTTAGCAGCCGTTAACTGGTTGCAGATATTGGTTGTATTCTGAAAAGGTCCCCACATTACAAAACTTCCGGAATCATTTCCGCCCGGATGATTTAAATAAATATCAATAAGCAAATCTCCACTGTTACAACAGGCAAAGGAAATCCATGTTGGACTTAATAGATAGGTAGCGCAACCATAATCGGGACCTGACTGCATAACGGAACCGGGAGCTGGTGCAGCACCGGATATAAATCCGGTAAAACTTACCGGAGAACTGCAATTTGATTGTGCAGAAAGAAGTTGTGATGATGCGATCAGCAGTGTTAATGCAAGTAGCAATTTTTTCATGGCATTTGGGGGTTATAATAGTAAGAGGAAAATGTATCAATAAAGTTGCATGTAATTAGTATCAAGTAGCAAGTAGCAAGTATCAAGATTGAATTTTTCTGTACGATTGATTTTAATTTGATTGGCTAATTGGCTAATTTTCCAAATTGGCTAATTCATTTCACCATATCACCTACCTCTTAATTATTAGTTGAGAATATATATCCTTTCCGGATATTACTTTTACTAAATACATTCCGGAAACAATTTCAGAAATATCAAAATCATTATTATTTTTATTTTCAAACTTCTTCAGCATTCTTCCCTGCATATCATAAAGAAATACATCCGTTTTTGCATTATTAATACCAGTTATGATAAATGTATTTGTCACAGGATTGGGGAAGATGTGTAATAGATTTTTATTAATTTCATTAATACCGGAAACAGGAATAAAATTTCCCCAGGTTTTTGCTCCTTTCTGATACCAGATTAACGTATTGGAGTAACTGTTTCCCGGATTAAAAAACATGTTTATTTCTTCCATTCTAACTAAACCCAGACCTTCAGCATATTGCAAGAAAGTATAATTAGGCTCGAAGGTATTTATAGATAAACAATTGGTAACAGTATCTAAAAAAGCAAACCTGTTGCCTGTTTGATAAAGTAATTTGGATTGTGAAGTATCAGGATTGTTGCGTATGGTATAATTTGATGGTTGATTTAAAGTATCCAGACTATTTTCTTCCGGAAAACCATTAAATGCAGCATTATTTATATCAGGATAAAGAATGGTATCAGTATATAAAACATTAGCAGTTACCCAATTTGGTGTAGGATTAAAAAAGAGGGTATTATTTTGTGCATGAATATCTCTTATATAATAAAGTGAATCTCCTGTTGCATTAATAAAAGAAGAATCGATTGTAATCCATGTTAAATTGCTGATAATTGTTCCGGATAAAGGAGTTGTAACTACATAACGGTATTCAAACTGATCGTTGATCTGAAAAGAATTTAATGTTCCTGTTGTTGGTAATGTTAAAGGAGCAATGCGGTTTATTTCATTGGTGTTTGATGGGAAATTCCAGAGTGAATATGTTTTGAAAAAGCCATTTGATTTACTGATTTCAAATTGATGGTTGTTAAATGGATGCGCAACAGGAATTCCATTATTATCTTTCAGGTTGATGGATATAAATTTTACAGAATCTGTAATTCCTCCTGATGTAGTCCATTGTATACTATCCACAGTTGCCCAAAAATTGTAGCCTGTAAGAAAGTGAGAACAGATCCAGGAAGAACCAACGCTGTCCATCTGACGAATGATTAATGAATCATTATATATATTGTAAAAAACAGTCTGGTCAGAATCTTCTTTTACTTTCCATCCTAACCACGAAGGTCCGTTATAAACAGCACATGGCGTGGTTCCCAATACAAGAGTTGTATCTCTGAAAGAAGTGAAGGAAAAATTTTCTGTTATGTTTCCATTCACCACACTGGAATCAAAGTAAGCCACTTTAACAGCAGATGCATTATCAGCATATTCAGGAATGAGCTGGTGATTCTGTTCTTCAAAATACTGATGCTGGAAAGGAACTATACAACGCCAGTCCTGTGCATATAATCCGGTGGTACTTATTATGAGGAGAAGAACAATCCGTTGTAACATATTTCAAATGTAGGTAATAAGTATTAAGTATCAAGACACAAGTATCAAGTATCAAGATTGAATTTTTCTGTACGGTTGATTATAACTTCATTGGCTAATTAGCTAATTTTCTAAATTGGCAAATTCCCTTCACCTCATCACCTCATCACCTAATCACTTAATCACTTAATCACTTAATTTCGCGGAGCTAATGAAAATAGATAGAAAAGATACCGTATGTGCGCTGGCAACTCCGGCAGGGCAAGGTGCAATTGCAGTAATCCGTCTTTCAGGAATGAAAGCATTCCCCATCACACAAAATATATTCAGAGGAAAAAAAGGTATGCCGTTGGATATTGCAAAAGTGAAATCACATACACTGCATTTTGGTGTGTTAACAGATGGTGATGTGTTGATTGATGAAGTACTGATCAGTATTTTTAAAGCACCTCACTCCTACACTGCCGAAGATACTGTGGAAATATCGTGTCATGGTTCTATATATATTCAGCAACAGGTATTACAACTGCTTACTAAAAATGGAGCACGACAGGCAGAACCGGGAGAATTTACATTACGTGCATTTTTAAATGGCAAGATGGATCTTTCGCAGGCAGAAGCAGTGGCAGATTTAATTGCTACGCAGGATGAAGCTATACATCGCATAGCATTGCAACAGTTGCGTGGTGGTTTCAGCAGTGAGATAAAACAATTGCGTGAAGCATTGATTGGTTTTGCTGCATTGATAGAACTTGAACTGGATTTTGCAGAGGAAGATGTAGAGTTTGCCAATCGTGATCAGTTAAATGTATTAGTGACCACACTGCAAAATAAAGTGGCAACGTTGCTTGACTCTTTCAGTAAAGGAAATGTGTTAAAGAATGGAATTCCTGTAGTGATTGCAGGAAAACCCAATGTTGGAAAATCCACTTTGCTAAATGCGTTGTTGAATGAAGAGCGTGCAATAGTTTCGGAAATTGCAGGTACTACACGTGATGTTATTGAAGATGAACTGGTAATTGCCGGTTATCGTTTTCGCTTTTTAGATACTGCCGGAATACGTGATACCGAAGATGTAATTGAAAAGATGGGTGTTGCACGAACTCAGGAGCAGATCGTAAAAGCAAGTATTGTTATATATATGATTGATGGCAGTGTTTTTCATACCAGGGATTATATAAACGAAATTAATGCTGTAAAAAGTCAGTTAACATCAGCACAACACCTTATTGCAGTAGTAAATAAAAAAGATTTAGTAAATGCGGAAGATTTAACCCTTACAGAAAATCTTCTATTCATCTCCGCAAAACAACTTTCCGGAATTGATATTTTAAAAGAAGCATTATTAAGCCAGGTAAAATTAACATCAGGAACAGGAAATGAAAGTCTGGTTATTAATGCCCGTCATGCAGCATCACTCGACGCAGCCAATAAAGAACTGCTCGCCATTTTATCAGGAATAAAAAACAAACTCACCACCGATCTCCTTGCTTCACACATCAGGCAGGCTTTACATCATCTCTCCGAAATTACGGGTGATATATATACCGATGATTTGCTGGAACACATATTTAGTAAGTTTTGCATCGGGAAGTAGATTTAGTATCAAGTATCAAGACACAAGTATCAAGACACATTATTACTTCCGTTCATTGCGAGGTGCTTCATAGCACCGTGGCAATCCCCTGTTGCATTGATAAATCATAATGAAGTGCATCAAAGTATGTCCTTCAGGAGGAATCTAACCAGATGCAAGACTCGAATGTTTGAGTTCCAACAGGAAGCTATACAAAGCATAAACAGCTTTTTCAAACAACCATTGTTAAAACATTTGTTTGTGGTTTTGTCACGGCTGGTTTCCTTCTGAATGACAGTTTATTTTTAATCCGTTAGCTTAAGTCTTCTTTTCGACTTAAGCGTATAAATAAAATCAAGACTTCGGTCCCCGTTAGCTTAAGTCTTCCTTTCGACTTAGGCGTTACAATAAAATCAAGACTTCAGTCTTGCAAAGGATTTTTATTTAACAAACCCAATCTCTAACCTTCGGAATACAAAATTACACATTCCATAATCATTTTTTAATGTACAGAAAAAGTTTTCATATATATAGGATCGATTTATTTAGATACCAAAATCACTTTTATATATAAGAAAATGATTTGCTTATAAAAGTAAATGATGTCCTTATGTTTGAAATCGATTTTCCTGGATAC
>JBDTVD010000196.1:0-6945 GCA_040007375.1 Bacteroidota bacterium
GATAGATAGAAATTAATTAAGAATTAAGAATGCAGAATTAAGAATGCAATTTTCCACCGTTATCGTTGTGGTGAATAATTATAAATTCTAAATCTCGTGCTGTAATTTACGATGGTAGAAAAGCCAAATGAGTTCGGGAAACTTTCTTTGATCGAATTGTCGGATTTTGAAACCGTCAATCAAATTGAATTACCAAAGGACTATAAAGATTTTCAGTTGACATATAATGGTGGTAAACCAATTAAAAATATTAATCCGCAACCACAGACTATTGTAAAATATATATTAGGAATTCATAATGGACCTTATTATGCCAGTTTATATAAGCACATAGACATGTTCACTCATAGAATACCATTTTCAACACTTCCTGTTGCTTGTGATGGATTCGGTAATCTGTTTTTAATGTCATTGCATCCGGAAAGTTTTGGTCAAATTTATTTTTGGGATCATGAAGGTGAGCCTGAAGTTCAGGATGGACATTATACTGGTAACTGTAGGTTCACAGCACATTCGTTTACAGGGTTTCTTGAAGAAATGGAAGGAACACAGTAATTCAGAAAAAGCCAATTCTTAATTCTGCATTCTTAATTCTTCATTACCGCATAAGATACATTTTTCCCCATCCTTTAGTAAAATACTGATCAGCGGAAGTTTCTCTTTGTTCAATGCCTTCGCCGTTGATGCGTGTTTTTACTCTATATAAATAAACACCGTTTGCAACCTGATCGCCGAACTCATCATGTCCATCCCATGCATATTCAGTAATGTTTCTTCCGATGTGAATTGCACCGAGTTCCTGTCGTGTTATTGTACGGATAATTTTTCCGGTAACTGTCATGATCTGGATGTTAAAGTCGGAAGGAATTTCACTTCCTGTTAAAACAAAAACAAATCGTGTTGCAGTTGAAAATGGATTTGGATAATTAATCACGTTGGTAATCGTACTTTTATTTATCACTTCAAACTGAATTCTGTAATCATGTGCACCGGAAAGATTTCCTGATTCATCCGTTGCCTGAACAATTAATTCATAAACCCCATCTTCAGGGAATGCATTACTGTATTCAATTTTAAAACTGTTTTTTGGTAATGATGCAGGAGTCCATTTTAATAATGTTGCATCTGTTGACACACCAGGATTTTTTTCAAAATATAAATACTTCACACTACCTGAAGGAGATTTTATTCTTACCCTGAAATTAGAAGTATCATTAAGTGCTATATATTTATTTTCATCAATAAGCTGAATAAGAATTCCTGGTTTTGCAGAAATAATATCACCATTTAAAATATGTACACCATCAAAGGTAACATCCAGTAAAGGATTTGTAATATCCTTACTCACTCTGAATGGAACTGAGACAATATTATTAAAGTGATATTGTTCCGGTTGATCGTTATCAGGATTTACATCAATCCATAAAGTGTTATTTCCACCATAACCCATTGTGTTAAATGTAATGGAAGCCATAATGGTATCACCAGGTGGTAGTGCACGATGCAATCTCTTACTTGCAATATCATGTCGTACATTACTATTATCATATATAAAAAACTTCACAAGCAACGTATCCATTGCAATGGTGCTGATGTTTTCAAATGCCATACTAAAAGAAATGTCGTCACCTTCCTGAACAGTATCCGAAAGTGCAGTGGAGTACAAAGTGTTTAATGATCCTTCCGGTACAGGCTGATAATACACCTGCCATTTATCCAGTTGTGGAGGTGTAGGTGTTGAACTTACATCCTGATTATATGTTTTAAGTTTAAGATAAGGATAGGTTGTAGCATTGATGAACGTATTCAATCCATACACATCAGGAACTGTTGGATAGATGCTGTCTTTAAGCAATGTTTCATTACCACTATTATCAACTCCATATATATATAGCGAAATGCTGTCCTCGCTGTTTGATGTTTCTGTATGGTGATAATTCCAGTGCATCGAATTCCAGTTTAATGCAGGGCCAATTGTTGTTGATGCAGAATATCCCTGGTTCCATCTTCCTCCAATTAAAGTGTTGATTGCAAGATTTGGATTTGCACTGTCACCGATTACAAGTATGGAAGTGTTTGGATAACATTTACGGGTGAAGAAAATAAATATATCAGAGTCGCCCACAGCAGTAATTCCGGGAGCTCCCATTGCAGAAATTGTATTAAACAAATTATTCTGAAGAGCAGAATAATCAAAGTGTGCATTCTGCCCGATTTTTCCTGCCCACATTATAATATAATCACCACATGGAACAGAATCAGTAAGTGCAGCAACAAGGCTATCAAGATATGCAGGATTACTGTAAGGGAATAAAAAATATCTTTCCGGACGATTACGATGACAGGGTGAAGTTATGAGAAGTTGTCCGCTGCTGTCATACTCCTGGTGAAACGTATTGAATTCGCCAAGATGTTTTGTTTCTGTATTCCAGGCAAGTGTGTTATCGAGAGAATCCAGCACAATTAACGCAAAAGAATTTCCTGATGATCCGCAACCACCGCCTTCAATCAAAGAATTATTTATATACAATCCAGGATCAGCATTACCTAATAACGGAGTATAAAAATTAAGAGCCTGTACAGAATTCGAATCACTGATAAACTGTAATGGCTGAGTTGCATTGTCGCTATATATAAGATTGGTATAATGATTTTCACGGAACTGCTCATAGTGTGCTTGCGACCAACCTGTTATTCCGGGTTTATATATAAACGAACTTATTTTCCACTGGTATTTATTGGAGACAGAAGTATCGGCTGTAATAATGGAATCATTTGCAACACGCCAGTAATATACAAGGTCTGAATCAAGTGCAAAAGGAATAGTATAACTTACAATACCTGCAGCATTTACAATTCCTGTTTGCAAAGGTGAAGCAAAATGATCAGTAGTATCAATTTCAAAACGATAATTTTTAGCTGCTGCAAAAAGATTTGCTGTAGTTGCTTTAAGTGCAAGTGCAGATGATGGAACAATTGCATATTGCTGCGGATAAACAGGATTGATATCATTGGAGTTAATAAACAACTGCGATTGTGCTCTGTTGGTAATTCCGTTATCATATTCGGTTATAACATCATTTTCATCAATTACAACATTAAATCTGTTAAGTCCTGAACCAAGCAGAAAATCCACAGGCAATGTAATTTTTATAGTGTCTTTAAAATGAACAGCTGTTATAATAAGAATAGTATCTTTTGTTGTTGAATTAGGAAAAGTGCGGGTGAGCTTTAACTGAAATGGTGCTGATGTTGTTTTACCAAGATTTGTCACCACAATATTTACATCAAAGTTTTCCAGTTGAGTGGTAATATTTGCTGGCGTATAATATATTTCAGGATCAGAAATTTTCAGATCTGACAACTCAAACAAATCCATCTTTAATGCAGGATCACCATGAAGTGTCATGTTCATACATATGCCTTTTAACTGGTTACCTGCAGACACACTATCAATTGTTGATTTCATGGATTCACCAATTGTACTTCCATATAAATAACGGAACAACTGATTATGCAGTCGCGTGGAGTAAGCATCCAGATCCTGTATATATGCTCTGTCGGCAACAGCGAGAAATGCAATAGCACCTTTATCTTTCGCCAGAATAAAACGCTCATTCAATAATCGTAATGAGGAATGAATGTCACCTGCTAAACATGATTGTGCAAGTATAACAGGATACTTTCCGAAGTTGGTATAATTCTCCGGTGCATCAGTTGAAATATCAAAACCAGAACCCGCAGCATGGCCGTAAAACGTCATCATACTGCAGCCATCATTAATCAGATCTTTTAAATACTGACTTTGATTTACCTGTATTGGATCGAGCGAATTTTTCAGAAATGTAGTAACATGTCCACCGAAAAGTGTGTCTTCAATAATTGCTTTGTAATTGCTGAGCTTCCCTGAAATTTCATACTGCTCATCAAAATTACTACCACCTCCGAAGTGTAATACACGTTTCATCCATTCAGGTGGTGCAATTGCTGTATGTGTTGCCTCATATTGCGCGGCTTCATACATCCTTATCTTGTCCAGGTAATTATATATATCAGTATCATTCTGTGCTGAAATTCTGCCTGTTGCCAGCTCAGGAATAAAACGTGCAGTATTCAGGTTTGATGTAAACATCATGTCTGAAGCAGGTTCACCATAAGTGGGAAGTAAATTGATATTGTAATCTCCTGTTCGTGAATTATTGGAGATAACTGATTTACCAAGAAGAAAAAGATACTTAGGTTGCGGAGTAATATTGTCGAGCAATTCATCAGCGTAATTACGTATAGCAAGAGGATGTTTTTTTATTCCCCATGCAAACTGATCATACAATTCATCTACATCGGCAAGTAAACTGGGATAGCCTGATGAATCACGATATGCAGCATACTCTTGAGCGCCATTCCATATTTTTTTATTGGAGATGATGAGAAACTCTTTATTAATTGCAAGCTCTTTGTAGTTGCTGAAATATCCGTTATTTCCGGCAGGAGAGATTATTAAATTTCCTGCAGCATTATAAACAGAAGAAGAATCAGTTAGTAAACAATGTTGCTCACTGCCAACTGCAGAAATAAGTCCTTTGAACGGAGCAGTACTGTGTTCAAGTAAAACTCTTTTTATGGTGTCATCTCCTATTATATATAAAGAGGGTGATGTTGTACTTACATTATTTAATTCAATATATGCTTTTGGTGATGCAGCCTGTGTGGTAAAATGATATGGATAAGTGATTCCGCTAAAATCATAATCCTTGTTATACTTTACTTTTATATATCCTACATAAACATAATTCCTGTAAATACCCGGACCATCCTGTGGCTCAACGGTAACAGTCAGGGTATTTCCGGTTAAGTTAGTAGCTGTAAAATTAAACCGGCGCATTTCATAAGTGTAAAAGGTATCATTGATATATAACTGTCCGTTCACGTATATTTTAACAGCATGCAGGTCAATGTTTCCTCCAGCAAGTATAACTTCTACTTCTGCAGTATTACCGCTGATGTGAGGCGACTGAAATGATTGTGTAAAGGGTACATCTTTATAACAGAGATCTTTATTCAGTACAAATCCTTCTCCTTCAGTATAGGAGTTGTCACCGATGTTATCGCCATCACGTGTGGAAATATTATATTCTGAATGATATTCCTTAACATCTTCATATATATAACTGGTTTGCGGAACATAACCGGCAAAGTTCTGATCATTTTCAATTACAATTCTCCTTGCAGAAGTTGCGGCAGGATCATAAGTAAGGAAATAAGCGGATGTATCATTAAACAGACTGTAATACGGATTGGGTTGATAAAAAGCAGAATCATACAGTTTAGCATCCAGCTCACCACGATTAGGCTTACCATAAAATAATATATAATCGCCGCTGAGGAAAATTCCCTGCTGACCATTATCCACTACATCAATGCATTGTTCTTTTCCCTGGTAATACAACTGGAAGCGCGAAGGCTGAAACCAGTTATTTAAATTTACTCCTGCAGCCTGTAAGTCAGTATAGGAAATTCTATATATACCTTCTTTCCAAACAGAGATGCGGAAGTATTGTTGAGTGGATTGTAATTGTCCCGGCTGAAAAGAAATCCATTCATTATTATATTGCGCTTTTGTTGCGGCAAAGGATAATAGTAGAACACAAAGCGCGTAAAGTTTTTTCATTTTAAAATATTAATGTCATTGTCGGGGAGCATCACTTTTTTTCTGTTTATTGATAATCAGCTTCAGCGAAAAAACATTGGAATATAATTCTTCCGAACCATGCCCGATATTAGTAAAGGCATAATCAATAAATAAATTTTTGATACGTATACCAACACCCATGTTTGGCTGAACAGAAGTGGAGGTACTCTGATCAATATTTTTTACCTCCTGGATATTTCCTACACCTGCACGCAGAAAAATAAAATCATCATAACCAAATTCCATCCCCAGTTTAGGATCAATACTTACAGGATCTGATTTAACCAGTACATTTCTTTTTCCATCAAAGGTGATATCAAAATCGAGCTCAGGACAAAAAGATATTTTTTTAGTGATGTTGGTTTTATAGGCAATTGCCGGAGTAACTTTCGGTAATGTTACTTCTAATCCGTTCTCCGGAATTTCATTTCCTGTTTGAGCAAAAACTTCTTCCAGGTTTTCTGTATTAAAACTCCAGGCATTAAAAGTGGAAGTAATATCTTTTCCTGCTACTGCAAATTTCCAGTTCTTATAATCATACTGTAGTCCTGCATCAATTCCGAATCCCCAGGCTTTAGCAAAATCACCCGCTTTACGGTGAACAATTTTTACACTTCCACCTAATCGCAATCCTTCCTTCTTCAACTTCTTTGCATACGAAACAAGAAATGCATAATCAGCTGCAGAAAATGTTTTCAAGCGGTCGTAATCTATGTTTCCGTCTTTATCAATTAATTCTGTGGAGTCAATAATATCATCAATAGCAAATCGGATAATGCTTAAACCAAGTGTGCTTGTTGCATCAACCGGAGCGGCCATTGCACCATAATCAAACTTTGCAATACCTGCAAAATATTCACTGTGCATTCCTGCCAGTTGCAGGTTTCCTTTCACCTGGCTGAGTCCTGCCGGATTCCAATATCCTGAAGTAACATCATCTGCCTGTGCTGCAAATGCTCCACTCATTGCGAGAGCACGTGCACCTACTCCGATGCCTAAAAATTCGTTACTGTATTTGGGAGCCTGAGCAGTTGCTGCAGCTGTTAGAAATGTAAATAATACTAACAGCCTGCCTTTAGATGATGTCATGTTTGGTTTTTATAGAAAGGTTCAACGGCTGAATTGCATTATTATTTTTACTGCAGGTAGTATACGTATGAACCAGGTAAAGGTTTTGCTTTCCAAAAGTACATACAAACATCTTTTAACCGGTAAGTTGAAGGTGTAGTTTCTTAACATCTGCAATCTGTGTGATT
>JBDTVD010000197.1:0-6941 GCA_040007375.1 Bacteroidota bacterium
CCGGTGCAGCTTTCTTCAGTTCCTAATACGGCAAATTTAACTCCTGCATGATGTAATATTTTTGCAATCGCTTTCGTAATTTTTTTTGCTCTGTCGTCAAAGCTGCCTGCACATCCCACCCAAAAAAGAATTTCAGGTTGTTCATTACTGGCTGCATAATCAGCCATTGTAAGTACTTTAAAATCTACACTCATCGATATATATTGTGAGTTATGCTTTATATATTAAACAGCAGTTATTCATCTTTCCAGTTTAAACGATCAGCAGGTGAAAACTGCCACGGTGCACCATTATTTTCAATTTTACTGAACATACCATTCCATTCAGCAGGAGCAGTGCTTTGTTCCATTACCAGGTACCTGCGCATATCAAGTATTATTGATAACGGATCTATATTTACGGGACAGGCTTCTACACAGGCATTACAAGTTGTACAAGCCCATAATTCTTCCTGAGTAATGTAATCTCCTAACAACGCTTTACCATCCTGAAAATCTATTCCGTTCTTCTTAATATTCTTTCCTGTTTCCTCCAGTCTGTCGCGTGTGTCCATCATAATTTTACGGGGCGACAATGCCTTACCTGTAATATTAGCAGGACAAACGGAAGTACATCTTCCACATTCTGTACAACTGTATGCATCCATCAATTGCTTCCAGTTTAAATCCCGTACATCCTTTGCACCGAAACCCTGTACAGCAGAATTATCTTCCGTAGCAGCAGCAGAAGGATCGAGCATCAGTTTTACCTCACGCGTAACATTACTCATATTATTAAACCGGCCTTTCTTTTCGAGATTACTGTACCATGTATTTGGAAAAGCAAGCAGAATATGGAAATGTTTAGAGTAGGGGACGTAATTAAGGAAGGCAAGAATTCCTATGATATGGAACCACCAGCAGGATCGTTCCAGGTTAATTAAACCTTCTGAACTGAATCCTGCAAATATTGGTGCAATGATACTGCTGATAGGAAATGAGCCTGCATTTATATAATGTTCAACACTGCGTTGCTGTAATAAATAATCAGTTGCATTCATAGTGAGAAATGCCGTCATTAAAAATATTTCAATTATAAGAATGATGTTGGCATCTGTGCGCGGCCATGAAGTCATTTCTTTACTCCAGAATCTTTTTATTTTGATAATATTTCTCCGGGCAAGAAAAACTACGCATGCAGATAACACAAGTACTGCAAGAATTTCAAAACTACCAATCAGGAAATCATAAAATCCTCCCATAAAAGAGAGAATACGATGCGTTCCAAAAACGCCGTCAATAATAATTTCAAGAACTTCAATATTAATAATTACAAACCCGACATATATAAAAATGTGAAATATAGCTGCAACCGGACGATTGAGCATTTTCGACTGACCTAAAGCAACCAAAGACATTACGCTCCATCTTTTTCCAGGATTGTCGCTTCTGTTGAGATCTTTTCCTAAGCGGATATTTCTGATAATTTCACGAATTCTTATTGTGAAAAAATAAATTCCTGCAGAGAGGATAATAAGAAATACTATTCTGCTTATCATATTTATTTTATTGCAGTATTAATTAATTCTTCTTTCCAAATACAGAGAAGTGAACATATTTCTTTGGATTGGCTTTAAGATCTTTCAAAAGTTCATCAAGATTTTTAGCAGCATCGTCAAGGTTAGTATATAATTTCTGATCATTCACCAGCATTCCAAGTGAGCCTTCTCCCTTATTAATTTTATTCATCACACCATTAAACTGTTCCAGAGCCATATCAGCATTATTAATAGCAGATGCAAATCGTGCTTTGGCAAGTGTATCGGTAACCTGTGAAAGATTAGTAATGATATGGCTGATCTGATCGTTATGATTTTTCAGATTTCTGCTAATTGATTCAAGATTGGAAAACATCAATTTTAATTTCCCGTCATCACTGGATAGCATATTGTCCAGAGAGTTCATCGAATTATTTAAGTGAGAGATACTGTTGCGGAGATTATTTTTAGTATTCACATCAAAAAGCTGGTGAAGCATTTGTGTTACAGAGTCAAGACTTACTACAAGACTTTCCACTTTATCTTTTACCGGACCAACCTGTTTTCCTAATTTGGAAGTAAGACTTGATTCAAGTATCGGAATGAGAGTATCTCCATCATTAGCTTTTTCTGATGATGTTCCCAGGTCAATCCGAATTGATTTAGCACCAAGAAGATCAGACGAAAAAATATTTGCCAAAGCATCTTTCGAAACAAAAACATCTTTTTTAACGAGCATGGTAACCAATAATCTTCCTGATTTGTCAGGTAGAAAATCAATATGATTAATAATGCCGATTCGAAATCCAGACATCATCACAGGATTTGATTTTACAAGGCCATCAACATTATCATATACTGCATAATATTTAATACTGGTGGTAAAAAAATCCTGACCTTTCAGATAATTAATTCCCCAAATCAAAGCTGCCATGGCAACCGTTATTAAAATTCCTATACGTGCTTCTTTTGAAAATTTCACTGGCTTGAGTTTGATTATTAAGTAACAGATTATTTTTTCTGCAATAAAGATGTTGCTTCTGTAATACTGATTTTTTTATTTCCATTATAGGCAACAATAAAACAATCCTTGTAACCATCGGATTTAAGTTCACTCTGTCGGATCTTCGCAGCTGCAAGTGTATTGAAATTCCCAGAGTTAAACCGGGTATAACCATCTTCACAGTTAACAGCATTTAATCCAGATACTTTGCTGAAATGAGCGGCATCTTTTTCTGGTTTCTGGCTTGCACCGATCTGCACGGTAAAGTAAACTTCAGGGGTTTTACTTTTTGCAATTGGTACTGATGATGGAGCAGTATTTTTATTCTCCATTGTAACCGGAGCTTTTTGAGATTCCTGTGCTGTTGTTTTAATTGCAGGAGGTGAATCTGTCTTCGGTAATCCTTTAACTAGTTTCGCGGTAGTATCAGGAACAACAACTGGTTTATTGCTATTATCTGTTTCCGAATCATCTTTTACTATATTATTATCAGTCCCAGGAGTTTCAATATCGACTTTATATTTACGAAATGCACGAAAAACAGAAGAAGCGACATTGGATTGACCTTTATCAGTAAGCATATATTTTTCTTCATCCTCATTTGTCAAAAAACCTGTTTCAATCAACACGGATGGCATTGCAGTTTTATATAGAACAAGAAATCCTGCCTGTTTTACACCTCTATTATGACGACCTGCATATTCCACAACTTCTTCCTGTACGTTAGAGGCAAACATCAGACTTTGATTCAGGAATTGATTCTGATATAAATTAAATATGATATTAGCTTCCGGTGAATTAGGATCGAATCCTTCATATTGTTTCTTATAATCCTCTTCCAGCAAAACAGAAGCATTTTCTCTTTTTGCAACGGCAAGATTATCTTCCGTTTTATGCAAACCCATTACATACGTTTCTACACCAAATGCTGCTTTATTACCCGAGTTACAATGAATACAAATAAATAGATCTGCTTTATTATGATTGGCAATATCAGCTCTTTCATGTAATGGTATAAAGACATCAGTTTTCCTTGTATAAATAATTTTTACATCAGGAAATGCCTCTTCTATCATGCGCCCGAGCTTCAGTGCAACGGATAATGCCACCGTTTTTTCTTTTGCGGAAGCACCCAGGCAACCGGAATCATGACCGCCATGACCTGCATCAATAACAACAGTTCTTATACGGTATTCCTGTCGAAATCCATTGGATACGGGAATTCCAGTTAAAAAAATCAGAGTAAATACAATCAGCAGAAGTCTTCTCACGTTGGTTTTGTAGCTTTGCGCGTTCAAAAATAGCTGTAACTAATTGATAATGTCCCCTTATTCTCGTTTCAAAAAGTTTTTTTTATTAACGGGAAGATGTTGGCTCGTGGCATTTGCAATATTTTTCAGTTTTCAGGCTGATTGTCAGAGTAATGATTCTCTCCACATTAATAGTGAAAAAGATTCCATAGTTGTTGATACACTGAATGTTTTAGGAGACAGGGATTCTTTAGTTGCCGATTCTTTATTGTTAGGTGCAGATTTTAAATCACAAGTTAAATATACGGCCGACGATTCAACAGTTTATGATCTGGCTAATGATAAAGTTTATCTCTATGGAAACGCTTATATGGAGTATACAGATATAAAACTGAATGCGAATTATATAGAATTAAATTTTACGGATAAAGTTTTATTTGCAAAAGGATTGCCTGATAGTAGTGGATCTATTTCCGGTAAACCTGTATTTAAGCAAGGGAGTGAAGAGTTTCATTCAGAAACGATGACATATAATTTTGAAACGAAGAAAGGACGCATCACGCAGATATCAACTCAAGAAGGAGAGAGTTATATAAAAGGTGAGACTGTTAAAAAGCTTCCTGATAATACAACTTTTATAAAGAATGGACTTTACACAACATGTAGTGAAGAACATCCGCACTATTATATTTACAGTTCAAAAATTAAAGTTATTCCTGATAACAAGATATTAACTGGTCCTGCTAACCTGGTTATTGCTGATATTCCTACTCCATTATTTATACCATTTGGGTTCTTTCCAAACAAAAAAGGAAGGTCATCAGGAATTCTTTTTCCTGCATATGGACAGAGTGACCGCGGATTTTACCTTCAGAATGGAGGATATTATTTTGGATTGAGTGATCATTTTGATGCTGCTCTAACCGGTGAAGTGTTTACCCTAGGTAGCTGGAAAGTAAATGCGCAGACGAATTATTCATGGAGGTACCGTTTTAATGGAAACCTGATTACTAATTATTCCCGACTAATAACAAGTGAAAGGGAATTGCCAGATTATAGAATAGATAAAGATTTTTTTATCATCTGGAATCATAGTCAGGATGCAAAGGCGCGACCAAACAGTTCGTTTTCTGCCAATGTAAATGCGGGGTCTTCTTCTTACTATCAGAATAATCTTTCTTCCGTAAATAATTTTCTTACTAATACATTTAACTCATCAATATCATATTCCAAAATCTGGCCTTCTAAACCATATTCATTTGCAGCAAGTTTAAAACACAGTCAGAATACACAAACAAAATCCGTTTCACTTAATCTTCCTTCAGCAACTTTTAATGTAAGTAGAATATATCCTTTTAAAAAATCCATATCCAAAGGAGATGTGAGATGGTTTGAGAAGATAGGAGTGAGTTACTCTTCAAGTTTTGAAAATATTATAAATACTTATGATACTTTATTATTTAAACAGGGTTGGGAGAAGAATTTCATGTACGGGTTACAGCATAATATACCTATCAGTACTACTATTGTTTTGTTAAAGTATATTAATATAAGTCCTTCAATAAATTATGCTGAAAAGTGGTATTTAGAGACTAAAAGAATAAATTACAATTTACAGGAAGATTCGATTATAACGAGTCAGAAGCAGGGATTCCGCGCTGCAAGAGATATGTCACTTGGAGCATCATTGGGAACAAGTATTTATGGTTTGCTACAATTTAAACACGGAAAAATTGCAACTATCAGACATGTTATCAGACCATCAATAAGTTATGCCTTCAAACCAAACCTCGTAAATGAAAAGCAAGGCATCTACAGGTACTATCCTTCCAGTACTGGTGATGCAATAAAATATTCAATTTATGATGGTGCTGTTTTTGGCGGACCTTCCGATTCAAAATCGAGTGTTATTAATTTTAATATTGATAATAATCTTGAAATGAAATGGAAGCAGGTTACAGATAGTTCAATTAACTTAAAGAAAATCAAATTGCTTGAAAGTCTAGCTATAGGAACTTCTTACAATTTATTGGCAGATTCATTTCCGCTTTCTCAGATCGGACTTAGCGCAAGAACTGTAATGTTTGACAGGCTAAATATTGATTATTCTGCTAGTTTTGACCCTTATTCTACAGATATTAATAATAATAGAATAAATGATCTAGAATTAGATGAGAATGGGCGCCTAGCTCGATTTCTGAATAGTAATCTCTCCGCAAGTATTAATTTAACTCATCGCAATAAAGAATATAGTAGTAATGTTGGCTCAGAACAGGAAATGAAAGAAATAAATACTCACAAAGATGAATATATTGACTTTAATGTACCTTTCAATCTGGCCATAGGATACAATGCTTTTTTTAAATCTGAAGAAACGACTGTAGCTGGAGAAAAGAGAATCACCCAGACGATTAGATTCAACGGTGATTTATCCTTAACACCATCTTGGAAGGTAACCTTTAATTCAGGATACGATTTTACTGGAAAACAATGGAGTACTACCTATTTGGGCTTTTTCCGTGATCTTCATTGTTGGGAATTGAAATTTAACTGGATTCCTTTTGGATTGCAGCAGCGTTATGATTTTCAAATAAACGTTAAATCATCAGTTCTGCAGGATTTGAAGCTGACAAAGAAGAGCAAACCATCGTTTGATTAAGTATTTTTTAAAGTCATTCATGGTTATTTTAAGCTGAATATAATAGGAAATATGTGGTCATATTCATGAGTCTGAATAATATTTTTGCTTAAAATCAAAGACTTATGATTATTTTAATGCTTTTAGATAGGTTTGGTTTGTGAGTGATAGGATTAGTTGTACTTTTGCCCTCCCCAAAACAAGGGGAAATGTTCTTAAGGTTGTTAATAAAGTTGTTAAAAAAGTCCTTAAATATTTTGGTAGGGTAATAAAATGAAACTACTTTTGCAGCCCCAAACAAATTAAGTTTGGAAATTGAAATTAAAAATTAAAACTCAATCATAAATAGTTTTAGTTACGTTCTTTGAAGATTTGGTAGGAAATAGCAAGCGCTTCTGTTTCACATGCATGAAACAGAAATGAATAGAAATCCTAAAAGCATAGTCGTAGAATAAAATCTTAGACGAAAAAATCAAACATACAATGGAGAGTTTGATCCTGGCTCAGGATTAACGCTAGCGGCAGGCCTAATAC
>JBDTVD010000198.1:0-6920 GCA_040007375.1 Bacteroidota bacterium
TCATGCAAAATAAAAATATCCAGACTGAAATTGATGCCAGCTATTTATATAATAAACTGGCAGAACATGAAGAGGATGCTACTATTGCCAATGTTTACAGACAGATGAGTGAGATTGAAAAAGGGCATGCAGAAGCTTTTTCCCGCAAAGAAAACATCAGTATTGAAAATCTTATGCAACCTTCCTGGCGTGCGTTAACCTGGAATACTATCGGTAAAATTTTCGGTTACGATTATGTATTGGGTTCGTTAATGGAAACAGAAAAAAGTATTTCCAATGCGGTATTAACAGAGAAGAGAAAACTCAATATGCCTGTAACAGGTGCTGAAACAAATCATGTTAAAATACTGCGTGGAATTCTTGAAAAAGAAGCTAATGTTACCGGTCCTCAACTTTCTAAATTTGAAATAAGACATCGCTCTGTCGGAGGTAATGCAATACGTGCAGCAGTGCTTGGTGGTAATGATGGTTTGGTATCCAATTTCAGTCTTGTGATGGGAATTGCAGGTGCTACTGCAGGCCATGGTGCTGTGTTGCTTACCGGATTGGCAGGAATGCTTGCCGGTGCATTATCCATGTCGTTAGGTGAATGGATTTCAGTTAAGAATTCGCAGGAGCTTTATGAGAACCAGATGGAAATTGAAATGGAAGAACTGGAAACAAATCCTGAAGGAGAAAGGAAAGAGTTGAAATTAATATATATGACAAAAGGAATTCCTGAAGCACAGGCAGAAGAAATGTCGAATGAAATAATGAAAGATAAAAACCTGGCTCATGAAATTCTTGTAAAAGAAGAACTGGGAATTAATCCTGAGGAGTTAAAAGGTTCTGCCAATGAAGCTGCTATATATTCATTTATAATGTTTTCGCTGGGTGCAATAATTCCTGTTCTGCCTTTTATGTTTTCATCAGGAACAAAAGCCATACTTCTTAGTGTTGCCGGAAGCGCTGCAGGATTGTTTCTGATAGGTGCTGCCATCACACTCTTTACAGGAAAAAATGTTTGGTATTCGGGTTTCCGTCAGATGTTATTTGGCTTATGTGCTGCAGCTATTACATTCGCAATCGGCAAACTGATTGGTGTTTCTATCTCCTGAGTTTGGAGTGATTAGTTCAGAGTTCGGAGTAGTAGTTTATTTTTTTGAAGTTCAATTTGAATCTGAGAATTCCAACTATGTAACATCGTAGACTCAAGTCAACAATACATTGCCTCTAATAATTATTTTTCTGAATCTGTCCAATCTTTAAAAGTCAATCGTTATTAGAGTATAAACATAATATTCAAACTCTAAAAAAACTCAAAATGACTAACAAAGAAAATGCACTGAACTGGTTTGAAATCTCTGTAGGAGATATTAAACGCGCAAAGAAATTTTATGAAAACGTTTTCAGCATCGATATGCGACAGCAGGAAATGATGGGAATGAAAATGGCCTTTTTCCCCTCTGAAGATATGAATGGAAAAGTATCAGGAGGCCTTGTTGAAGGTCCTATGCATAAGCCAAGTGGCGATGGTGCTAAAGTTTATCTGAATGGTAATCCTGATCTTTCAGGTGCATTGTCGAAAGTGGAAAAATCAGGTGGAAAAGTGGTAATGCCGAAAACAAAAATCTCCGACGAGATTGGTTATATGGCTTATTTTGTAGATTCGGAAGGTAATACTGTGGCTTTACATTCAAACAAATAATTTAACTTTTATGAAAGAATTTTTATTGATATTCAGAAGAGATGCAACAGGAACTAATCCTGCACTTTCACCGGAGCAATTACAAGCTATGATGAAGCCGTGGCAGGATTGGATGGGAAGTCTTGCAGCTCAAAACAAACTGGTAAGTGCAGGTAATCGTTTAACACCGGAAGGCAGAGTGATAAAACCTGATCAGGTGATTACAAATGGCCCGTTCGTAGAAATTAAAGAGGCCGTTGGTGGTTATACAATAATTAAAGCAGCTTCTCTTGATGAAGCAGCAGAGCTTTCAAAAGGCTGTCCTATTTTACAAGTGGGCGGAACCGTTGAAGTGCGCACCATAGTACCGATGGAATAACAACAACAATTAATTAATGATGCCTTCTGCAAAAAACAGGAGGCATCTTTTCTTATGTCAGATACAGAACTTTTACCACATCTTTTCAGAACAGAATACAGCAAGATCACTGCTGTGCTTTGTCGTTTATTCGGTCTGGAATATATAGAAACAGCAGAAGACATTGTGAGTGATACCTTTCTTCTTGCTGCAGAAACATGGGGACTGAAAGGATTGCCGGCGAATCCTGTTGCATGGTTATATACAGTAGCAAAAAATAAAGCACTTGATTTTTTAAAACACAATGAAGTATTTAATAAGAAAGTTGCTGCAGAACTTAAACAACATGCAGAAATATCTTATGAATTAAAAATTGATTTATCAGTGCAGAACATTAATGACAGTCAGTTGCAGATGATGTTTGCTATCTGTCATCCTGCTATTTCAACAGAGGCACAGATTGGTTTATCATTAAACATACTTTGTGGATTTGGTGCAGAAGAGATTGCTGATGCTTTTCTAAGTAATAAAGAAACTATATATAAACGTCTTTCACGAGCTAAGGAAAAACTGCGTCAGGAAAAAATAAAAATGGAATTGCCGCCACAACAGGAAATTCATAACAGACTGGAAACAGTATTAACAACTATTTACTTGCTTTTCAGTGAAGGATATTATTCCACCTCTCAGAATACAACACTGCGAAAAGATTTCTGTGTGGAAGCGATGAGATTAAACCTGATGTTGCTTGACAATGAATCAACCAATAGTCCTTCTGCAACTGCATTACTTTCACTCATGTGTTTTCATGCATCGCGTTTTGAAGCTAGAGTAAATGCACAGGGTGATATTATTTTATATGAAGAACAGGATGAAACACTCTGGAATACGGAACTGATTGATAAAGGAAAGTACTATTTAAACCTGGCTTCAACGGGAAATAAACTTAGCCGATATCATCTGGAAGCGGCTATTGCTTATTGGCATACACATAAAAAAGACAGTAAAGAAAAATGGGAAAATATTCTTCAGCTTTATAACCGTTTGTTGCAACTGGAATACTCACCTGTTGCTGCATTGAACAGAACATATGCATTATCAAAAGCAAATAGTAAAGAAGAAGCAATAACTGAAGCTGAAAAACTGGGACTTGAAGAAAATCATTTATATCACTCGTTGCTGGGAAACCTTTATAGTGGAATGAATAATTTTAAAGCCCGTTTGCACTATGAAAAAGCCCTTTCCATTGCAAAAACAAATGCGGAAAAGAAAATCATTTTAAACAATTTAGAAAAACTCAGCACAACCTGATTGCATTTTTGTTTTTTACAAGGCAGTTAACTATTTACACAAATTTTTTCTTCTGTTTTTCAGTCATTTAGATATCAGATAAAACATTTCTGTTGCAGTTTTTAAATTAATATTTAGATATTTGTCTAATTATATAATTGATTTATACTTCTCATTCCTGATGAACGACATATTCAAAGCATTAAACGATCCGGCCAGGAGAGAAATTTTAAAGATGCTTCGTAAAAGGGATATGACAGCAGGTGAAATTGCAGCAAAATTTGATATGACGGCACCCAGTATTTCACATCACCTGGATAAATTAAAACGTGCAGGACTGGTAACAACGGAAAAGCAGGGACAGTTTGTTCTTTATTCTATTAATACTACTATTATAGATGATCTGCTTCAATACCTGATTACCCTTAAAAAATGAATTATAAATTCTAAATTATAAATTATAAATTGAATATCCATTTTATACTAATCACTAAGTCCTAACTCCTTGCTACTACACATGAAACGATCCACCAAAGAAATCATCCAATGGCTGCTTTTTTTACTGCCTTATTTCTACCTGTATATAATCTGGAATTCATTGGCTGACCAGGTTCCAACGCATTTTAATTTATCAGGACATGCAGATAATTATTCAAGCAAAACAAGCCTGCTATATGTTCCTTCGGGAATGGGAATTTTTATATATGTGCTTATGCTCCTCATTCCATTTCTCGATCCGAAAAAGAAGATACAAATGATGGGTGGCACTTATGTAAATTTCCGGATGATGATGACTTTCTTCTTTTCACTTCTTGCTGTATACTGTTTATATATGACGAAGGAAGGCCAGATTAAAAATCCGGGTTATGTAGTTGCATTAATAGGACTTATGATTGCAATGATGGGCAACTATTTTCAGGCATTGCGTCCGAATTATTTTATCGGTTTGCGCTCCCCCTGGACACTGGAAAGTGAAACTGTCTGGAAAAAAACACACCTGGTTGGTGGTCGTGTGTGGATGGCAGGAGGAATACTCATCTGCATTCTGTCTCTTGCAATAAGTAATATTAGAATCCTGATGATTCCTGTTGCGGTTATCCTTGCTATTATTACTTTTTTTCACTTTATATATTCCTACATGGAATTTAAAAATGAAAAGAAATTAACGAATCAGTAAATAAACTCTACAACTCCATCACAAATGAAAACAAAATCATTAACTATTAAACTTACATCAGCATTACTTTTCATTGCACTGTTATTTTCTTTCTATCACTCCTCAGCCAGTACTGAAACAGCCATAACACTTAAGACAACTTCCGGTGATATATATGGTACACTATCCTTACCTGAAGCAGGCACTTCCATTCCTGTTGCATTAATTATTGCAGGTTCTGGACCAACTGACAGAGATGGAAACAATACAATGATGAAAAATAATTCGTTGAAAATACTGGCAACACATCTTGCAGAAAACGGAATTGCTGCAGTACGATTTGACAAGAGAGGAATTGCAGCAAGTAAAGCAGCAGCAGCAAAAGAAGGAGCACTTCGTTTTGAAGATTATATAAATGATGTGAAGGGCTGGATAAAAGTATTACGTAGTGATAAAAGATTTTCCAGAATAATTGTAATTGGTCACAGTGAAGGATCATTAATAGGAATGATTGCAGCAACAGATGCAGATGCTTTTGTTTCCATTGCAGGAGCAGGTCAGTCAGCAGATTTAATATTGAAAGAACAATTAAGTTCACAGCCTGAAGAAGTAAAAAGTGTAGCTTTTCCTATTATTGATAAATTAAAAAACGGATTTACAGTAATGGATGTTGATCCTTCATTTTATTCGCTCTTTCGTCCTACCGTGCAGCCGTATATGATATCCTGGTTTAAATATGATCCGCAAAAAGAAATTGCAAAACTTACCATACCTGTTTTAATTACACAGGGAACAAGTGATATACAGGTTGGTGTTGATGATGCAAAAAGACTTTCAAAAGCATTGCCTTCCGCTACATTAGTGTTAATTGAAAAGATGAATCATATTTTCAGAATTACTGATGGTGACAGAGAAGCAAATATGGCAACCTATAATCAACCTGAATTACCTGTTGCACCAGAATTATTATCTTCGGTTACTTCTTTTATTTTGAAGAAATGATGAGTGATATTTGATATTTGCTACTTGCTACTTGATACTTGATACTAAATTCACACTATGGCATACAATGAAAAACTGGCTGACCAGGTAAGAGAAATTATCTCCACTACACATCAGAATGTAGAAGAGAAAAAAATGTTTGGTGGTCTTTGCTTTATAGTAGATGATAAAATGTGTGTGGGTGTAGAAAAAGAAAGACTCATGGTACGTCTTGATCCGGAAAAATATGAAGAGGTGATAGATAAAGAAGGCTGCAAACCGATGGACTTCACAGGAAAAATAATGAAAGGTTATGTATTTGTTGATATTGATGCATTGAACACAAAAAAGAAACTGCAGTATTGGATGGATCTCGCTTTAGCATATAATAAAATTGCAAAGTCTTCTAAGAAAAAGAAGAAATGACGATGATCGATTGACCAATGACCATTGACGATTGACCATTGCTCCTTATTTCCAGATACTCAATCCACAATACTCAAAATAATATGCGTCAGAAATTTACTTTACTAACATTTGGTGTGAAAGATCTTAAACGTTCACTTGATTTTTATGAGAAAGGATTAGGATGGAAAAAATCATCATCAAGTAATGACAACATTGCTTTTTTTCCTTTGGGAGGAATGATATTAGGAATTTATTCACGGGAATTACTGGCAGAAGATGCAACTGTTTCTTCAAAGGGAAGTGGATTTTCTGGAATTACTGTTGCCTATAATGCAACATCACAGGAAGAAGTAAATGAGGTGATGAAAGAAGTGGAGAAACTGGGTGCTGAGATTGTAAAACCCGCGCAAAAAGTTTTCTGGGGAGGTTACAGTGGTTACTTCCGCGATCCTGACGGACATTTGATTGAAGTTGCACATAATCCCTTCTGGGAACTGGATGAAAAAGAAAATATTATTATGGTGGAATAATTTTTTTGCAGTTGTTTATAGATAATTGGACCGACATAAAAAACAGGTGTCGCAAACAACTATATTAGTTCCACCAATGAGTAGAATCATTATCACTAACGAACATCTGGTTAAACATAAAGTGAAGGCAGGTGTTATTCACCTGGAATTTAAATCTCGTTTGCGGGTAAGTTTAATTACCAAACTTGGTTTCTCTATGAAGAGAGATAAGAATAAAGTGAAGCTGCATAATCTTCAACCTGTGATGGGTTTTTCAAGAGATCCTGACAAGCTGGAGTTCCGTGAAAAATACAGAGAAGGACTACTTGTTACTTATCATCTTTCTGCATCAGGAATTGAAATAACAATTGCAGATCTCAATGGTGATGATGAAATAATTCCTCTGAAAAAGGTATAAACAATTTTTTAATCTTTAGGCAGACGAAAGAAAAATGCTGTCCCTAATTTTTCCTGGCTTTCAAACCAGATTTCACCATCCATCAGCTCCACCAGTTTTTTAACTATTGACAAACCAATACCGTTTGAGCGTTC
>JBDTVD010000199.1:0-6908 GCA_040007375.1 Bacteroidota bacterium
TCCGCTTAAAGAAAAATTACAGTAAGAGTGAATCAATCACACTGAAAGAATTATATAGTCTGAAGCCGGGAGATTTTATTACACACATCGATCATGGTGTCGGGCGTTTTGCAGGACTGGAAACAATGGATGTGAATGGGAAGCAACAGGAAGCAATCCGGTTGGTGTATAAGGATAATGATATTTTATATATATCCATTCATTCACTTCATCGCATTGCACGATTCACCGGAAAGGAAGGAACAGCACCCTCGTTAAATAAACTGGGATCTTCTACATGGGCAACATTGAAATCTAAAACAAAAAAGAAAGTAAAGGATATTGCAAAGGATCTTATAGAACTGTATGCAAAACGTAAAGCACAAAAAGGATTTGCATTCACAAAAGATACTTATCTGCAAACAGAACTGGAAGCTTCTTTTATATATGAAGATACTCCGGACCAGGTGAAATCAACACGTGACATAAAGAAAGATATGGAGCGTGATTTTCCAATGGATCGTTTAATATGTGGTGATGTTGGTTTTGGAAAAACAGAGATTGCTGTTCGTGCAGCATTTAAAGCAGTGTGTGATGGAAAGCAGGTTGCTGTTTTAGTTCCCACTACCATTCTTGCATTGCAGCATTACCGTACATTCAGTGAACGATTAAAAAATTTTCCATGCACAATAGATTATATCAATCGTTTTAAAAGTGCAGCGCAACAGAAGATTACTATTGAGAAGTTAAAAGCCGGGAAGGTTGATATCATCATCGGCACACATCGTATATTGAGTAAGGATATTGTTTTTAAAGATATCGGATTATTTATTATTGATGAGGAACAGAAGTTTGGTGTTGCTGCAAAAGAAAAAATCAAAGCAATACGTATTAATGTTGATTCACTCACTTTAACTGCAACACCAATTCCACGAACACTACAGTTTTCATTAATGGGTGCACGTGATCTTTCTGTTATCAATACACCTCCGCCAAACCGTTATCCGGTAACAACAGAAGTGCATACGTTTAACAGCGATCTTATTAAAGAAGTTATTTCTTACGAAGTATCACGTGGCGGACAGGTTTTTTTCATTCATAATAAGATCAGTGATATTCATGATATTGTTATGCTGGTAAATAAACTTTGTCCGGGTGTAAGAGTAGATGTTGGTCATGGACAGATGGATGGTGATCATCTGGAAAATGTGCTGATGAAATTTATTGAAGGAGATACGGATGTATTGATTTCAACTACCATAGTAGAATCAGGATTGGATATCAGTAATGCAAACACTATCATTATTAATAATGCACATTACTTTGGTTTAAGTGATCTGCATCAGATGAGAGGTCGTGTTGGTCGTTCAAATAAAAAAGCATTTTGCTATTTGTTAGCACCACCACTTACTGTTCTTACTCCTGAAGCACGTCAGCGGTTAAAAGCAATAGAAGAACATGCAGAACTTGGAAGCGGATTTAATGTTGCCATGCGTGATCTTGATATTCGTGGTGCAGGAAATTTATTGGGTGGAGAACAAAGCGGATTTATTTCTGAAATAGGATATGAAATGTATCAGAAGATTCTGGATGAAGCATTGCAGGAATTAAGAGAAACAGATTTCAAAGGATTATTTCCGGAAGAGGAAAATAAAAAGTTTGTTAACGATTGTCAGATTGATACCGACATGGAAATGCGTATTCCTGATGATTATGTAAACAGTATTTCAGAGCGATTGAATTTATATAAGGAGCTGGATGAAATTGAAACAGAAGAAAAACTCAATGAGTATGAAGTAAATCTGCGTGATCGTTTTGGACCGTTGCCTCCGCAGATTTTTGAATTGGTGAATACCATTCGTTTGCGATGGAAAGCAAGATCAATAGGTTTTGAAAAAATTGTGCTGAAGAATACAGTACTGAAAGGATATTTTATCAGCAACCAGGCATCAGGATATTTTCAGTCGCCAAAGTTTGCAGGTGTATTGCAATTTGTTCAGGCAAATCCACGCAGTTGTAAAATGAAGGAAGAAAAAGGAAAACTCAGTTTATCATTTACTATGGTGCGTTCTGTTGAAGAAGCCAACAGAGTTTTTGCGAGAATACTTTCTGCAATGGAAGCAGTTCATCAGAATTAATAAACGTTATATTTCAATTAATACTTAACAAATTTCTTAACTGATTTACCATACCTGGAAATAACTTCCATAAAGTAGGTTCCGGCTTTTAGAGAACTAATATCAGCTTTCAATGATGCATTACCGGTAAAAGCACATGCAGATTTTTTTCCTTCTGATGAATAGATGTTCATCTCTTTAATATCCTTCACAGTAATTCCTGTTACATATATATAATTTGAAGCAGGCACCGGAAACAGGTTGAAAGTAAGAGGTGAAGAATTGATCTTTGAAGAAACGAGAATGGAATCAATAGGATAGCTCCACATAGAACGTGCAAAAGTTCCGGCAAGAAGTTTATTATTAAAAGGATCATGATCAAGATCAAACACAGCAATTGCAGGCATATTGTTTCCTAACCGGTTCCAGGTTGTTCCTGCATCTGTTGTACCATACACTCCTGCATCTGTTGCAACAAATAAAATACTGTCATTTCCGGGATATGGATACATATCATTAATTGCTAACTGCGGAAGATTACCACTGATATCAATCCAGGTAATTCCATTATCTAATGTTTTATGAATATGAGGAATGAATTCATTTTCTTTATAACCGGAATGTGTAGCATATGCAAGATTCTGTGTGTTGGGAGAGAAGTGAACGGAAGTTACATATTGATCAGGCAATGATGCAGAAACATTATTCCAGTTCAGGCCATCATTAATTGAATACCAGACATTCCCATCAGAAGTACCACCCATTAAATGATTATTATTTACCAATGACTGATCAACAGCCGTTATGGTGTGAAAGCGATCACCGAAAATTACTCCATCGGTAAGATCAGGGCTGATGGCTATCCAGTTTGCTGCAGGGCCGGTGCTGTTTTTATATATACGATAAGTTCCTGTATACAATTCATCCGGATTATTTGTATTTAATATATATGGCATGTCCCAGCTTCTTCTGTCAGAAGGATCAATGCCTGATGTTGCATCTGTAAAAGAAAAACCACCATCAGTAGTAACATTTATATTTCCGTTCTGCCATTCTACATAAAAAATATTTGCATCAGTAGGATTGTATCTGATCTGAAAGCCATCAGCACCAAAAACCTTTTGCCAGTTATTAATTACAGACGCATTACCAACATTGGTTCCGTTATCCTGAACACCTCCTGCATACTCACCGGCAACATGTGGATTATAAGTGATCCTGTAAAACTGGTTGTTGGGAATAAGATCAATATCTGTCCATGAATTACCACCATCAGTTGTTTCATACAAACCACCATCAGTAGCCAGCACCCAGTTATCAATAGCTTTATATATAATATCATGGTTATCAGAATGGGTACCAAAGGATGCTGACCAGTTTATACCACCATCAGTAGTTTTATATATATCCACTGCACACAGCCAGAGTTCATTATCATTAGTTGGGTTTACCTGGATGCGGCCGAAGTACCAACCGAATCCTCCCATAATACCAAACCCCGGATTATTAACGGGATTCCAGTTTATACCACCATCAGTAGTTTTATATATACCTTGTATGTCAAGTGTATTATCCACATACACTGCCCAAAGGATATTCGGATTTGTTCCTGACATCGTCATTCCAATCCGGCACATATCACCAGTTGGTAATCCTCCACTCAACAGATTCCAGTTCAATCCTCCATCAACAGAGCGATAGATACCAGCATCCGGTCCAACCACTAACGATTCATGATTATTTCTGATGCGATTCCATGTGGCAGCATATAGTATCTGTGGATTTTGAGGATTTATAAGCAGATCGATTGCACCGGTGCTGTCGTTTACAAAAAGAGATGTTGTCCATGTAAGGCCTCCATCAGAAGATTTATAAACACCTCTGTTATTATTTCTTACAAACGGTAAACCCATGGCAGCAGCATATATATTATTGGTATTAAGAGGATCAACAACAATTTTTGAAATGATACATGCATCGGTTAATCCTAAATGCGTCCAGGTAACACCTGCATCACTGCTTTTATATATACCATCACCAATAAAAGGTGTTATTGAAATATTTTTATCACCGGTACCAGCATAAATCACATCAGGATTTCCAGGCTCAAAAACTATTGTTGATACTGCAAGCCAGGGCTGATTATCAAAAACAGGTGTCCAGCTGACACCATTATCAATAGTTTTAAAAATTCCACCGGAAGCACATCCGGCATACATTATTGCAGTATTATTTGGATTCACTGCAATGCAATTAAATCTTCCTCCGGTATTTGCAGGTCCTTCCAGCAACCACGACTGATTCCATCCGCCAGCAGTAACTCTTGCAGCAGAATTTTCACCGACAGATTGAAGGACTTTCTTAAATGATCTTTGTCCTGACTCATAATTTCCGGAATGTCGTTCAAGTAAAAACCAATCACCTGGCGACATTGTTTCGTTTTCTTCTTCCTGTTCAAGGGATGAGTTGCATTGAACAAGAAAAATGGTAATAATTACTAAAATTAAAGCACAGACGGGGTTTCGCATAATAAAATCAAAGGTAAGCTTTTGCAGTTTTCGTGTAGAACAGGTCTGGTTTTTACCTAACTGAAGGGCTCATTTGCCAAAGATTCGGGCAATACTTTTCAGGATGAACCAATCTTTACCCTATCAAAAACAAAAAAGATATGATAGGATCAATACTTGTGTTAGTAGTAATTACAGCTGGATTGCTGAGAATTATTTACAGTCAATACCTGGAGTATAAGGCTGAACAAAATAATTAATTTGCAACGGATGAAAGATTATTCAAAAAAAGGCAAAATGAATTATTTGTTCAAAGCTCTTGTTTGGATGTTTCGGTTAAATTTGCCGGCTCATAAAAAGAGAGAACTATGCTTTATCTTAGAAAAAGCCTATTACCCGGTGCAGGCAAAGGATTATTTACGGACGAGGACATTCCAAAAGGCTCGGAGATTGTAGAATATGAAGGTGAAATCCTTCCCTGGAGTGTTGTTGAAGAACGCGCTGCAAAAGGTCATGAGGGATATGCTTTCTATATATCTGAAAGGGTGAGTGTAGATGCTTATTTCACACCCTGGGCAATGGGACGTTATGCAAATGATGCCAGAGGTTTTGGGCGCATTGAAGGACTCCGGAATAATTCACAGTACGTAGTAAAAAGAAAAAGCGGAGTACGAAAAGTTTTTATCGTTGCTTCAAGAAGTCTTAAGGCAGGTTCAGAAATACTGGTTGATTATGGTAATGATTATTGGCGTTACCTAAGCAAAAAGCCAAAGGCAGTTAAGAAAACAAAAACGAAGACAAAAAGTAAGTCGAAGAAAACATCACGGAAGAAATAAAGCTTTTTTTGTTTGCAAACCGGATGTAAAATAGAAAGTAGCAGGTTTGATGCTATTGTTTATTTTCGGCAATCGTGCTGAAAGAAAAAGTTTACTTTCCAAATCTTGATGGTCTGCGTTTCATTGCAGCAACCATGGTTTTTTTACAGCATGGGTTCTCCAGGTTTGCAGTAGCAACAGGTATTCAAACAGATTGGATAACCCGTGTTGTAAAAACGTTTGGTTCAGGTGGGTTAGGTGTTTCCGTTTTTTTTGTGTTGAGCGGATTTCTCATTACCTATCTTTTGCTGGAAGAAAAAAAGATTACCGGTAAAATAAGTTTAAAGAACTTTTATATAAGAAGAGTTCTTCGGATCTGGCCATTGTATTTTTTTGTTGTTGTTTTCGGATTTATAATTTATCCGGGATTAAAGCACTTGATTGGAATGGAAACGCATCTCTGTTCCCGTGCTGCCTATTACTGGACATTCCTTTCTAATTTTGATGAAATATATATACATCATAATTGTTATGGTTCAGGAGCCCAGATGCAGAGTATCACCTGGTCGGTTTCCATCGAAGAACAGTTTTACCTCATCTGGCCTTTGTTGTTTATTGTTGTTAATCCACGGTTTTATAAATATATATTCATTTCGATCATCACTTTAAGTATTGCGTTCCGGCTTTTTAATTATGATGATGATCCTGTATTGTATTTTCATACATTTTCAGTGCTGGTGGATCTTGCCTGTGGAGGACTAGCTGCCTGGGCTATGCTGAATACAACGCGCCTGCGTAACTGGCTGGAAAGCCTAACTGTTGTAAAATCGTCTCTTATATATATTATCGGATTTGCAGGATTGATGTATTGGGATAAGTTTGAAGTGAATCCGTTTTGCCATGCATTGGTAAGAATTTACTTTGCTTCTTATTTTGTTTTTATAATACTTCATCAGAATTATGCTCCGGATTCTTTCCTGAAATTATCTCATAACAGAATTTTTACCTCAATGGGAAAATATACTTATGGTATGTACCTGTTGCATCCTTTAGCGATATTGTTAATGGATATTATTTTAAGATTGGCAAAGGTGCAACGTGATACTTTATTCTCCGAAGGCTTATTCGGCATCTCTGCTTTTATTATAACAATTATTATAAGTCTCAGCAGTTATCATTTATTTGAGAAACGGTTTTTGCGACTGAAAAGCAGATTTTCAATCATTAGAACTGACTAGTTTTTTAGTCGTTTTTTTTGCTCTATCATTCAATGAATTATCTGTGAACTGAATCAGCAACTTCTTTTTAATGGCATATGTGTTGCCAGGTGATATATATATAACTAAAAAATCACAAGAACTTATGAAACGTATCATTACACTTTTTTTCCTTATTACTACTGTGATAACAGCCAAAGGAAATCATTACAATTCAGAATTAAATCTTCGTATGCAAAATGCCTCATTTTTTACTGTTGTTTTTGATAACAT
>JBDTVD010000200.1:0-6892 GCA_040007375.1 Bacteroidota bacterium
GTTAGATTTTTAACCGATGATTTGATTCTGTCAATATGTTTATTCTTTTTATCTGCATCTTCCGGTTTGTCGTATTTTGAAATTAATGTTGCTGAACTTAGTATGGTGCTTAATGGTGTACGGAACTCATGTGATGCAATGGAAACAAATTTCGATTTCAGATCATTCAGTTGTATTTCTTTTTCCAATGATTCCCTGATTTCTTTTTCCGCATTCCTGATATCAGTTACATCCTGAACAACAAGAAGGATATGATGTATAATTCCTTTTGCATCTGGCAAGGGCACTGCAATTACTACATATATATGATCATTTGACAGCATATCAAAGGTGCTGCTTTTCCAGTCAAAAACCTGCTCCAGTTGTTCTTTTATTCCTTCCGGCCAGGGAAGTATCTGCTTTTCAAAAATTGATTTACCTAATAGTTCTTCAGATGTTACACCCAACTGATCAAGTAATTTACCATCAATGAAAACACGTTTGAAATTTTTGTCTACTACTACAATCATTCCATCAGGAAAATTGTGTGCTATTGTGCTGTAAAGTCGTTCACTGGTTCGTAATGCATCTTCAATCCGGATCCGTTCCAGAGCTTCCTGTTTTAAATTTTCATTGGTTGCAGCCAGTTCTCTGGTGCGTTCTTTTACGCGTGATTCCAGTTCTTCATTGGTTCTTGCAATGATGTCTTCCTGCTTTTTGCGTTCAGTGATATCAATAATAAAACTGATAATATATAATTCATCATTTATATTAAAAGTACTTAAACTTATTTCTACCGGAAATTCTGAATTGTCTTTTCTCTTACCAAACAGAATCATACCACTACCCATCGGCCGCGTACGATGCTGTGAGTAATATCCTGTGCGATGTCCCACATGTTTTATTGCAAAACGTTCGGGAATGAGTACTTCAATTTTTTTGTCAGCCAGTTCGCCCTTTTCATAACCAAACATAATTTCAGCATTAGGATTTATGGTTACCATTTCTCCTCTTGTATTGCTGATGATGATACCCTGAGTGGCATTCTGGAACATGGCATTTAAATGTTCATTAATCGTTCGTGAACGCTGTTGTTCAGATTTAAATTTAAAAACGAGATAAGCAAAACCCCAGAGACAGGCAATGGGTATGATGAGTGATGATAGATCGTATTCAATATGAAAATGTTTCAGTTTGTAAAAAAAACCGATGATGATTAATGCGGTCAACATTATTGCTGCATCGAATGTTATTCTTTTTACAGGTGTCCATATCGTAATTAAAATAATCAGGCTATATAGAAACGACAGATGCAACTCTGCAGGAACCAATATAACTCCTGTAAATATGAATATGCCAAGGACGATACATAAGAGAGCTATCTGTTTCTTCATCCGGTTGCTTTTCAGCAAAGGTAAACGACTTCTCAAAGTTCACCTTGAATATTTAAAACAATACTGAGATCAATCAATGGCTGATATGATATTCATCATAAGCACAAAGGTTTTGCACCAATAATTTTGGACACAATAATGAATTCCAGAATAACATCGCTCAGTCCGGTAAGGAGTATCCTTGTTCCAGTTGATTTTTCAGCAGACAGTTTGCATGCTCTGAATTATGCTGCATCATTAGCTTTCGCCATCAGCAGCAGGCTTCATGTATGTCATATTGCACCTGTTTCCATTTTAATTTCTTCTAAGCAGGGTAATAATAGTGATGATGTTTCCGGTATTGCAAACGATATGATGGTTAAACAGCAGGAAATTGTAGATGCTGTATTGAAAAAGTATCCAGGACTTAAAATTGATTTTTCTGTGAGTACAGGAATTGTTAAGGACAAAATTCTGGCAACAGCTCTTGGTAATCATTCTGACCTGATAATTATGGGAACCCATGGTGCCAGCGGTTGGAAAGAATATGTGCTTGGAACGAATGCAGAAGCAATTGTTCAGAATGCAGAAATTCCGGTGCTTGTTGTTCCTTATTCAGTTAAGACTATTGAATTTAAAAAAATTGCAATTGCCACCACTTTTAATGCGTATGATTTTCAAACATTATTCCAGGTAACTGAGTTGTTCAAGCCATTTCATCCTGAAATAGAAGTGTTGCATGTAGAAGAAAAGAATGAAAATGCAACGCTGATTAAGTTGCGTGATGATTTTGCAAAACAGGTTAAATCAAGTATTACTTATGATAAGGTGAAATTTAAAATTGTAGAAAGCGATGATGTGTATCTGGCGGTGCATGATTTTATTAAAGCAAACAATATAAATATACTTGTTATTTCTTCAAACCGTAAAAATGTGTTCGAACAGTTTACAGGAAGAAGCTTCAGTAAAAAAATGGTGTTTCATACAGAAGTGCCTTTATTAATATACCATGATCATAATAAATCATCCTTTCCTGTTTTCTGAATATCATGAAAGAAACGGAACTGCTTCACTCTTTAACATTGCTTTGTCTGTATTTGATTACCGGATTTTTATTCCTGTTTCAGTCTTATGATAAAATATTCAGGATAGGAGTTAAAAATGTTTCAAGGGAATTTTCATCAACATTACCTCATGTGCCTTACTCTATATTATACTCAGGTATTCTGGCATCCAGTATTATTGAATTTGTGTGCGGATTGTTTTTAATCACAGGATTATTTACTCAATTATCACTGATGTTTTTGTTTGTTGAGATGACAGGAGTTGCAATTGTTTTTTCGATGATACGACCCATGTGGGATATGCAGTATTACTTTCCACGACTGGCTTTACTGATCACACTTATAGTATTACCAGATGAATGGAATCGTTTAAGCCTTATCGGATTATTTGTAAATCCATAAAACGATGAATCAAACCGATGAGCGTGTAAAAGTGCATACCTGTTTTCATTGTGGAAGCAGTTGTGATGAGGAAATAATTATACTTGATGATAAGGATTTTTGCTGTTATGGTTGTAAAACTGTGTATGAAATACTGAATGAAAATAATTTATGCGCGTATTATGATCTTTCCACAATGCCCGGAATATCACAACGCAATCAAAAAAAGTATCCTCACTTTGAAGCACTGGATAACGAGCTGATACGAAAGGAATATGTTTTGTTTACTGATGGAAGTAGTGCATGTGCAGAGTTTAGCCTGCCTCAGATGCATTGCAGTTCCTGTATATGGCTGCTCGAAAATCTTTCACGCTTAAATAAAAATATAGTTTCTTCAAGGGTCGATTTTCCGGAGAGAAAAGTTACTGTTATGTTTCGGGAAAAGGAAATGCCTCTCTCACAGGTAGCAGTATTGCTGGCAGGAATTGGATATGAACCGCATCTCAGCTTCGATAAAAACAAAAAGAAAAAACAGGATAACAGCAGGATATATAAAATAGGAATTGCAGGTTTTGCTTTTGCTAATATTATGATGCTTAGTCTGCCGGATTATTTTGCAGGTGGTCATCTTAATAATGAGCTTCTCCGTAAAACATTTGTATATATATCATTGTTTCTTTCCATTCCTGTTTTCTTTTACAGTGCTTCTGAATTTTTTATTTCTGCATGGCTTTCGCTTAAGCAAAGATTTCTGAATATAGATGCACCGATTGCTCTTGCTGTTGCTGTAACGTTTATCAGAAGTCTCTATGAGATTTTCAGCAATACAGGTTCGGGTTATCTTGACAGCATGAGCGGAATTGTATTTTTCATGTTGGTCGGACGTTGGTTCCAGGATCGATCATTCCGTCATCTTTCATTCGATCGTGATTACCGTTCGTATTTTCCAATTGCTGTTACTGTACTTAAAAACGGAGAGGAACACCAGGCTTCACTGGATGCAATACAAACCGGCGACAGACTTTTAATCCGCAACCAGGAACACATCTGCGCCGATTCAGTTTTGTTAAGAGGAAAAGCTTCCATTGATTACAGCTTTGTTACGGGTGAGTCACAGCCTGTTGTTAAAACTGCCGGCGATATTATATATGCAGGTGGTAAGCAGATTGGAAGTACACTGGAAGTGGAAGTGTTAAAGGATGTTTCTCAAAGTTATTTAACACAACTCTGGAATAACACTGGTTTTGCAAATGGAAAGGAAAAAAATGTTTCTGCAATTCATAACCTGAGTCGTTATTTTACGATTGTCGTGTTACTCATTTCATTAACTGCTGCATGTTATTGGATGATTGTTGATCCGTCAAAAGCACTGAATGCATTTACAGCTCCATTAATTGTTGCATGTCCGTGTGCATTATTATTATCTGCAACATTTTGCAATGGTAATGTTATCCGTCATCTCGGAATGAAAGGATTATATCTTAAAAATTCAGGTGTTGCTGAATCAATGGCAAAAGCTGATGTAATTGTATTTGATAAAACAGGCACGCTTACTTTGCAGGGTAATAATAATATGGTTTATCATGGGCAAGCTCTTACAGAAGCAGAGATGAGCCTGGTAAAAAGTGCTGTCATTCATTCATCACATCCATACAGTAAAATGATCAGTAAAATTCTTACTGCAAAAATTATTGATGTTACATATTTTAAGGAATATCCTGGAAAGGGAATTGAAACTGTTACAAATTTAAATTCGGTAAAGGTCGGATCGGAAGCGTTTGTAAGGAATGAAAGTAATGGAAATCCCGGCATATATATAAGTATAGATAACCATGTAAAAGGATATTTTCTTCCTGAACAGCAGTATCGTGAGGGTCTTGCAAAACTGATTTCCAAACTTTCTTTAACACATGAGCTTTACATGCTTTCAGGTGATACAGATTCAGAGCAGGAAAAGCTGGAGCAATTGTTCTCTGGAAAGAATAATATTTATTTCCGTCAGAGTCCTTTTGATAAGATGGCATTCATTGAAAAGCTGCAGGCTGATGGTAAAAAGGTAATTATGATTGGAGATGGCTTGAATGATGCAGGAGCATTAATGAAAAGCAATGCAGGAATTGCCATCAGTAATGAAATAAATAATTTTTTTCCTGCCTGCGATGGAATTCTTAATGGCAGTGAGTTAATTCACTTCGACAGGATAATTTCATTTGTTAAAACTGCAGGAAGAATAATTATTGGAAGTTTTATTTTATCTATGATATATAATATTGTGGGTTTATACTTTGCCGTTTCCGGCACTTTGCAACCAGTTGTAGCTGCTGTTCTGATGCCTGCAAGTACTATCAGCATTATACTTTTTACGGTTGGTTTATCAGGTTTTGCTGCACGTAAAGTGTAACCTGATTTTAATCATATCAATTCCTGATGGTAGTCATAAAGTATACTGATAACACTCCATAGTTTTGGCGCAAGTCAATTAATTTATGTCGATACTCATACTTCTTATTTTTTGTAGCATCCTGGTAGCAACTGGTTTTTTAATTGCTTTTCTGTGGAGCGTAAAAAGCGGACAGTTTGATGATGATTATACTCCTTCTGTGAGAATATTATTTGATGATAAACCTGAAAATGAAAATAAAGGAAGCATATGACTATTGAAAAATTCAGTTACGATAACCGGATAGTAAAGAATTTCGCTTTTGCCACAATGTTGTGGGGTATCGTGGGAATGCTTGTTGGATTGATCGCAGCATTCCAGCTCACGAATCCTGCACTTAATGTATCTCCCTATCTTACTTTCGGGCGCATTAGACCATTGCACACCAATGCAATCATTTTTGCTTTTGTAGGGAATGGAATTTTTATGGGTGTTTATTATTCATTGCAACGATTATTAAAAGCAAGGATGTTCAGTGATGTGCTGAGCAAGGTGCATTTCTGGGGATGGCAGTTGATTATAGTTTCTGCTGCATTAACTCTTCCGCTTGGATATACTACCGGAAAAGAATATGCAGAACTGGAATGGCCTATTGATATTATGATTGCTGTAGTATGGATAATTTTTGGTATCAATATGTTTGGTACAATTATCAAAAGAAGAGAACGACATCTCTATGTTGCCGTTTGGTTTTATATAGCAACGCTGGTTACAGTTGCAGTTTTACACATTGTTAATTCAATGGAACTTCCTGTTTCTTTTCTTAAAAGTTATCCGGTTTATGCAGGTGTGCAGGATGCATTGGTGCAGTGGTGGTATGGTCATAATGCAGTTGCGTTTTTCTTAACTACTCCTTATTTAGGACTGATGTATTATTTTCTTCCTAAAGCTGCAAACAGACCCGTATATTCCTATAAGTTATCTATCATCCATTTCTGGGCGCTGATCTTTTTATATATATGGGCCGGTCCTCATCATTTATTATATACTGCATTACCTGACTGGGCTCAGTCGTTGGGAGTTGTATTTTCTGTAATGTTGATTGCTCCATCATGGGGTGGAATGATTAACGGTTTACTTACTCTTCGTGGTGCATGGGATAAAGTAAGGGAAGACGTGGTGTTGAAATTTATGGTTGTTGCTGTTACTGCTTATGGAATGGCAACATTTGAAGGTCCACTACTCTCACTTAAAAATGTAAATGCAATCAGTCACTTTACTGACTGGACAATTGCCCACGTTCATATTGGTGGAATGGGATGGAACGGTATGCTCACTTTCGGTGTGTTGTATTGGTTAATACCGCGTCTCTTCAACACAAAATTGTATTCTGATAAATTGGCAGGAGCACATTTCTGGATTGCAACGCTTGGAATTCTCTTTTATGCAATTCCATTGTATTGGGCTGGTTTTACTCAGAGTTTGATGTGGAAGGAATTTACTGAAGATGGTGTTTTACGTTATCCGAATTTCCTCGAAACTGTTGTTCAGATATTACCCATGTATAAAATGAGAGTTGTTGGAGGATTACTTTATTTCTCCGGAGCACTTATGATGATATATAATCTTATTAAAACTATTAAATCAGGTACACTTGTTCCTGATGAAGCAGCAGAAGCACCTGCACTTGAAAAAAATGCTGTGATTGAAACCGG
>JBDTVD010000201.1:0-6875 GCA_040007375.1 Bacteroidota bacterium
ACTTGATACTAATTCCTAGCATCTAGATACTAGCTACTAAAAATGGCCGGCCACCACAGCCGGCCCTGGATACTTACCAGAAAATGATAAACCACTAAGAAAAATTAAAATCCATAATTTAATTTCCCGGAGATGACAACAACTTTCCGGAACAATATTTTTTCATTGTTTCAACCAATGTATTTTCCGAACTTGAATTTCTGATAAACAGAACTCTGTAATTCGAAAAAACAGCTGTCATAATATTTTTGTTAACGGTACTTGTTAATGCAATAACGGGAGCCTCAGACTTCATTCGCAACCAGTCAAGATTTTCAATTGGATTATTGTTATACCAGAAATTATAGTCCGTTATAATCAATGTTGTTTCGCCTGTTACCAGATCCTGTATGTTGGTGTCGTTGCCAACAAACAGAATTATATTTAAATTATTTTGACTGATAATTAAAGTTAACTGTCGGATTACTGATGTATCCAGATTCCAGGTCACAACAACAGACTTCTGAAACTGATTATCGGAATGCACTTCCATTGAGGTAAAAGTGAAGCGATAATTTCTTCAAAAAAAATACTTGAGGTAAAACCGGATAATACCGAGGGAAAACTATTTACTGAATATCCTGAAAAAATTTTCTTCGTATGTAATACCAACAGGGATTTCCTGATCACCTATATAAACCATTTTATTCCGTATTGAATCAATCTTGCTTACCGGAACAATAAAGGAACGATGGATGCGAACGAATTCTTTTGTATTTAATTTTTCCATCATTACTTTCATTGTCATTCTGGCTACCACTGGTTTTTTATTTACCAGGTGTATTTTCAGATAATCATCAAGTCCCTCAATAAAAATAATTTCACTCAAAGGAATTTTAATCAGTTTATAATCGGCCCTGATAAAAATATTTTCATCAACAACATTATTTTTCTGCCGGAGTAATTCATATTTCTCTCCAGCACATGATACAGCTTTTGCAAAACGATCCAGTGTAAATGGTTTTAGTAGGTAATCTACGGCTCTTACATTAAATCCTTCCACTGCATATTCACTGTATGCTGTTGTGAAAATCACCATCAGTTCCTGATCCAATGATTTGTAAAATTCAAATCCGTTAATCGACGGCATCTGAATGTCGAGAAAAATCAGGTCGACAGGAAACTTGCGCAGGTATGCAAGAGCTTCATTCGGCATAGTGAATGTTTTCTGTAACTGCAGGTTCTCAACTTTAGAGCTGAAATTTTCAATTATTGATAATGCCGGAGGTTCGTCATCAAGTGCGATTGCGGTAAGCATAGGTTCAGATTTGTATAGTCAGGTCTACCTGATATTCTGTGTGGTTGCTGATAATTTGGAGCTGGTGTTTGTCAGGATATAAAAGCTGCAGTCTCATCCTGGCATTTTCAATTCCCAATCCTGTTGATACTGCATGACTGGCTCTTTTTACTTTTAAATTGAATACGGTAAGATGCAGCACTGACTTATTAATACGTAATTGAATGCGGATGGTGGAATTCTCTTCCGGATTAACACCATGATTAAATGCATTTTCAATAAATGGAATCAATAACAATGGAGTAATAGAACTTCCTGAATTGTCATCTGTAATTTCCAGTTGCACAGTGGCTGTATTACCGAGTCGGATTTTCTGCAGTTCAATATAATTCTTTATATATATAATTTCTTTTTCAAGCGGAACAACATCTTCTGTTGCATCAGTAATTACATATCTCATTAATCCGGATAACTTAACAATGGCTTCCGGTGTATCATCAGATTTCTGAATGGCAAGAGAATAAATACTGTTTAAGGTATTAAAAAGAAAATGAGGATTGATCTGAGATTTAAGATATGCAAGTTCTGCTGTTACTTTTCCTCTCAAGGCCTGCTTCCATTTATTGTTTATATATATGGAAAGAGATAAAAAAACAATTGCAAAGAATAAAAATACATGATGACTGATTTCGAACAAGTCGAAAAAATGATGTGGCCGGAAAGGAGGAAGCCCTTCAGTGAACCGGATACCAACAGGAATATTTTCCGGACCCGGATGAATCAGTGCTCTTGGAACTAATGTAATGAAAGCAAGAATAAGAATAAGAAAAAGATAATAGAATTTTTTTTTATTGAATGCATAATATCGTGGTATCAGGTAATAGTAATTCAGATAAAAAAAACCAAGTAACAATGCATAAGTAAAAAGTTCTTCCCGGGTTCGTGGATGATGTAGTAAGTATAGTGAGAAAGGAACTGGTGCAAGAAGCAAAGGAATACTCAGGAAAAGTAGGCAACCGAAAAAATGAGCTAAAAAGTAGAGCGCTTTATGGTGCATATATATATATAGGTCGAAACTTCAAATCTTTCAAACTTTTATTCGTTCAGGACTATAAAATTGCACGATACTATTATACATTATTAGTTAATTCGGAGTTGGAATTGAATTGTAAACTGCGGAGGAACATTCACTGATAAAATCAGCAAGCTTAGTATAATCATTACCTTTTGTCATTATCACAAATAAATACGGATCATTAGTATAAAATATTCCTGCTTCACTGAGTGTTCTGCTGTTCCCTGTCATAGATATACCATATTTATGTGCGACTTTTATTTTCCTGTCAATTGTTCTGGTAAGTCCTTTTTTATAGTTAGACTTTGAAAGAATTGATAAGGCAAGCTGAGAGTAATTTCTGTCGAGGTAAGTTGCATTGTACAGCACTCTCAGAAAGCGGCTATACATCTCAGCTGTAATCCGGAAGTTTCCTTGCGATGATGCCGGAACAGGAATATTTAATTCACTGAACATCTTAATCATTTTTGCTTCCGGTATATTCGAAATAAGTAATCCCATTGCATCATTGTCGGATTCAATAATCATGTGTTCAATTAAATTCCGCACTGAATAAAAATTACCTGGAATGAGTTGTGAAACTGCACCTTCTTCATCAGGGAGATTGTTATTATGTCCCTGGAATAAAATATTTTTATTCAACAATTGCTTTTCATTTTCAGCCTCTTTAAAATAAGCAATCATAACAGGCAATTTCATCATGCTTCCCGGATTATATGTTTCATCACTATTAAGCCTGATGTTGCGTGTGTCATTCATCTTTTTCAGGTAAACAGATCCGTTGGAAATATCACCCCTGGAAACACCATCATGGATCATCTCATCCAGTTTGGATTTTACAGCAATCAGTTCCGGATCTTCTTCTGTGTTATCGGTATATAATAACGGTTTAATAAGATCGAAATCCTGCAATCGTACCTGATTAACAGTAGTTGCAGTTTCAAATTTGGAAATTGCAGGAGCGAGCAGGTTGTTTTTATCAGGTACAGGTTTGTAGCTGGCAAAAATAATTACACTCAACAAGGCAATACTTGCGAAATACAGGTACGAAGGAACCTTCATACCAAACAGCTTCCGCAAAAGGGAAGAAACATGAAACATTTACTAATTGTTTTGGAATTACAAATATTAAATATCCATTCGTAATGAGCAAGTTATTTTTCAGAAAAGAGGTAAATCCTCTTAAAATACAAGCAATTGGTAAAAACGATGTAAAACAATGTTAATAACAGCAATTCCCTCTATGAAAATTTTACTTGTTTACAGGACGCTTATGTTTCCAGCGACGATGACTCCACAACCAGTATTGCGGATTTTTTATGATGTCACTCTCCAGCATTTTTGTGAATTTTTCAGTGATCTCACCATGTGGGCAGGAGGAAGGATTATCAGTTACATTAAAAAATTCATAAGTGTAATATCCTCTTTTTACTTTATTGATTCTTCCATATACAACAGGATAATTATATTCTTTCGCATATTTCTCTGCACCAAAAAGAACACCTGTATCCTGATTAAGAAATTTCATCCAATGGCAGTTGTTGGGATTGGATGGTGACTGATCAGATCCAAAAATCATTGCAGTTAAATTTCCACGTTCTTCTTCAAAAATTTTCTTTACCGATTTTGTTGCAATCATGCGAAGACCATATTTGCTCCTCGTTGATCGCATTTTCTGGTCGAAAAATTTATTAGTAAGAGGTTGATAAATGGCAATTGTTTTATGAGGAACATCTTTATCAATAACAACAGCAAACAACTCCCAGTTATTCAAATGTCCACCAGCCATAATGATGCTTTTTCCCTGGTTATAATATTCCTGAACAATTTCGGAATTAATCATCTTCATGCGTTTTGCAGCCTGTGCTCCGCTGATGGTAAATATCTTCAGACTTTCCATTATAAGATCACAGAAATGATGATAGAATTTACTGCAGATTTCAAGATGTTCCTTTTCGCTTTTTTCAGGGAAGGAATTTCTGATATTGGTAAGCACTACTTTTTTCCGGTAACCGATAATTCTATATATAATGATGTAAAGTCCATCAGAAATTATATATAACACTCGAAACGGAAGGATGGAAACCGGAAGAATTACCAGGTAATATAACAGATAGTTCAGTATAATCATGAATGAAGAAAATCAGTTAAATAAATATTTTCTTTACCTGACTCATTTCTCTTTTTGCATCTGCTTCTTTCAGGCTTTCCCGTTTATCAAATTTCTTTTTTCCTCTTGCAATACCGATCTCCAGTTTTGCATAACCACGTTCATTTATATAAAGACGTAGTGGAACTATAGTGGTTCCTTTTTCACGCAACCTTGAAATCAGTTTTATAAGTTCACTCTTATTCAGCAGTAATTTCCGCTCACGTTTTGGTACATGGTTATTATAACTGCCCGGAGCATATTCACTGATATGCATATTTTTAATCCAGAGCTCTTCATTTTTCATGTAGCACCAGGCATCACTCAGATTCGCTTTTCCTTCCCGTACTGATTTAATTTCAGTTCCGGTAAGAATAATTCCTGCTTCATTGGAGGCAGTTATAAAGTAATTAAAACCTGCCTTCCTGTTTTCAATATTAATTGTTTTCTCTGCCATAAAAATTCGGTTGCAAATATCGTATTATACACGCTACTATCCGTTGTTAAGTTGAAAAACACGTAATTCGCGAAATAATGGCTGCAGAGAATGTGCATATTTTACTGTTTCACAGAGTAAGTCCTGTGCGCGATCCGCTCTGGGATCCAATTGATCCTGCACTTTTCAGGGAAACTATTCAATATGTAAATAAGAAGTTTCAGGTGATTGGATTGGAAGAATATTTTTTCAAAGAGCGAAAAAAATATACTAAGCCACCTGCCATTATTACTTTTGATGACGGTTATCATGATTTTATTGAATACAGTTTTCCTGTGCTGAAAGAATACAATATGCCGGCAACAATGTTTGTAGTAACGGATTGTATTGACAGAAATGAACCAACGTGGACCTATAAACTGGATCACCTGTTTTATCATTCGCAGAAATTAGAAACGGCAGCACCTCCTGAAATAAATTCGTTCAGGTCAGGTAAAAAATGGGCCACGCAGGATGAAAGAATGGAATATGGTGGAAAATTAAAACAACAGTTGAAGCGTACTTCGCCAGAGGAAAGGAAAGCAGTACTTGATTTTTATTCGGGTGAATTTGATGATGTAAAAAAGGAAGAACAAACGATGTTATCATGGGAGGAACTTAAATATCTGCAATCACATAACATCGAAACCGGTTCACATACTGTAACACATCCGCCACTTGCTACTTTGGTTGATGAAAAGGAGATGGAAAAGGAGATGATTGATTCCGGTATGAAAATAAGAGAACACCTGGGAAGCTTTCCTGCAGCGATTTCTTATCCTGTAGGAAGTTATAATAATAAAGTTAAAAACATGGCTCATCGTACGGGCTATAAACTGGGATTGGTTGTAGATCAGAAAATATATAATGAAGATAAGCACGGACGTTTTTCAATTCCCCGTATTGAATTATATAATGAGAGTTTTTTTAAAACCAGGATGAGGATTAACGGAACTCTTTCACGCCTGAAAAGTATTGCGGGAAGATGAAAATTGTTCTGCTAACAAATAATTCCTCCAACCAGGCTGCACTGGCCGTTAAGATTGCAGAGCGTTTTCAGCTTGCAGGAATTGTTATAGAAGAGCGTAAGGCGTCAAACAAAAAACGCCTTATAAAAGAATATATAAGTGCTGCACTGGATCGGACATTATTCAGCAATCTTCGCTCTGCATGGTTTGATATGTTGAAGTACTATCAGCAGAAATATGCTTTTCCGCAAGTTGCTACTATTAAAGTTAATTCAGTTAATACAGATGCAACAATTGATTTTTTAAATTCTATTCATCCTGATCTGATCATGGTTTCAGGAACTGGCATGGTGAAGAAAAAAATCCTGGAAATGAATTTCAGCTGTGGCATAATTAATCTTCATACCGGTTTATCCCCTTATATAAAAGGTGGTCCGAATTGCACTAACTGGTGCATAGCCACAAATCAGTTTCATTTAATTGGTAGTACAGTGATGTGGATTGATGCAGGAATTGACAGTGGTGATATCATAGCAACAGAAACAACGCAGGTTACAGGAGAAGAATCATTGGCTGAGTTACATATTAAGGTTATCGAGCAGGCACATCAGCTATATATAAACTGCGTTTCAAAACTGGAAAAGGATTGCAGTAAGATTAAAGGTGTGAAACAAACTGCTATAACAGAAGGCAGAACTTTTTACACGAGAGAGTGGAGCATCGCAAATAAATGGAAGGCAGTACGTAATTTCCGGAATTTTAAATCATCGGTACAATCATCTTCATATAAAGATTTACAAAACAATCTCTTTTTAGTTCGGAGTGATTAGTTCGGAGTTCGGAGTTGTAATTCAGAATTGATGACGAAAAAATGATTCAGCATTCGATATTGTTATTAACCGAGAATGTTTTCATCTTCAAATTTTCAAATT
>JBDTVD010000202.1:0-6818 GCA_040007375.1 Bacteroidota bacterium
ACAATAATAATCTGGTATATCATGATGCAACTGACGGGCAGCTGATAACCTATAAAATTAAAAATAATATCATTCAAAAAACAGAAACCGGTAAAGAAGGGTCTTATATATAATCAGGCAGATATTCTCGCAAACACACCAAGTGGCAACATTAATTTTCCCTGTGTGGTATTAAGAAAGAGCTCTCCTGTTTGTGTTGATTTTGTATATTTTGAAAATTGTTGCCGCATAAAATTCTCCAGTATCAATGAAGAAAATCCCAGTGAATAGGTATTCAGAACAAGAAAGAAATTCTCTTCTGCAAGTTTAGCAACACCTTCAATCATTTCATTGATCATATCTTCCATCTTCCATTTTTCGCCGTTGGTACCATGGCCATAAGCAGGAGGATCAAGAATAATTCCGTTGTATTTATTTCCACGTTTCACTTCCCGCTTAACAAAAGTAAGTGCGTCTTCCACTACCCATCGGATATCAGTAAGTCCTGATAGCTCCATATTTTCTCTCGACCAGTTTACCACCTGTTTGATAGAATCAAGATGCGTAACATCAGCACCTGCTGCTTTAGCTGCCAGTGATGCACCACCTGTGTATGCAAAGAGATTTAACACTTTAGGCTGTGTAACGCCTTTGCCTTTAAGTTTGCTGCAATTCTGATAAATGAAATCCCAGTTAACTGCCTGCTCAGGAAAAATGCCAACGTGTTTAAATGCTGTCAGACCCAAACGAAAGCTTAATGTACTGTGATGTTCGCCATTCTTAAGTCCATATTTGATACTCCACTGATCAGGCATGTCTTTGTTTTTTTTCCAGGAACCTGAAGAGCTTGATTTCGGAATAAACTCTACGTGAGCCATTCTTCTCCAGTCTTTCAACGGAAGGGTTGAACCCCACACGGCCTGTGGTTCAGGACGTATAGTAATAAACTTTCCGAAACGTTCCAGCTTTAAAAAGTATCCGCAATCTATCAGTTCATAATCATCAAAATGTTGCGGGTGAAGTAGCTGCATGAGGCAAATGTAATTGAATCTGCTGATACACATTTAAGAATAAATAATTCGGCAAAATGGTGCTCATAATTTTTACTCCGGACTCCGAACTCCGAACTCATCGCTATTTATCTTTGCTGACTATGTCGATTAAAAAAATACGTACCCGTTTTGCACCCAGTCCCACAGGACCATTGCATATGGGTGGAGTTCGTACTGCATTGTATGCGTACCTGTTTGCTAAAAAGAATGATGGAGATTTCATTCTTCGGATTGAAGATACTGACCAGGGACGTTTTGTTCCCGGTGCTGAAGAATATATAATCGAATCACTGAAATGGTGTGGTGTGATACCTGATGAAGGTGTAGGTTTCGGTGGCACACATGCTCCATATCGTCAGAGTGAAAGAAAGGCTTCCGGCATATATATGAAGTATGCACTGCAGCTGATTGAAAACGGACACGCTTATTATGCTTTTGATACTCCTGCGGAACTGGAATCATACAGAAAAACTGCAGAGGCGCAGAAAATTACATTTCAATACAGCGCTTCTACAAGAGCATCAATGAACAATTCAATTACCTTAAGTGATGCAGAAACAAAAAATCGCATCACCAATGGAACACCTTATGTAATCCGCTTAATGATTCCTCCGGGAGAACAGGTTTCTTTTACTGATCTGATAAGAGGTACTGTTACATTTGATTCATCACTTGTTGACGATAAAGTTTTGATTAAAGCAGATGGAATGCCTACCTATCATCTGGCACATATTGTTGATGATATAGAAATGCAAATCACTCATGCCATTCGAGGCGAAGAATGGTTGCCATCAGCTCCGGCTCATATATATACTTACCGTTTCCTGGATCGTGAACATGATATGCCTTACTACGCACATCTTCCTTTATTGCTAAAGCCGGAAGGTAATGGTAAGCTCAGTAAACGTGACGGTGACCGTTTGGGCTTTCCTGTTTTTCCTCTTCAATGGACGGATCCTGCAACCGGGGAAGTTTCCAGTGGTTACAGAGAGAAAGGATATTATGCAGCAGCATTTGTAAATATTCTTGCCTTGTTAGGATGGAATGATGGAACAGAAAAAGAACTGTTCTCTATGAAAGAATTAATTGATGCCTTCTCCCTGGAGCGTATACATAAAGCAGGTGCGAAATTCGATCCTGAAAAAGCAAAATGGATCAACGAACAATACCTGAGGAAAGAAGATAATGCATCTATTGCTGAGAGATGGAAACCGCAACTCGATCAGAATAAAGAAATAGAAGCACATCGGTTAACACCGGAATATATATCAACTGCAGTTAGCCTTTTAAAGGAAAAGATTCAGTTTGAAAATCAATTGTGGGAAACGGGAAGCTATCTGTTTATTCCTCCACAAACATTTGATGATGTTGTATTATCAAAGAAATGGTCAACAGATGCCAATAGTTTTTTTACGAGCCTGATTTCTGTTTTAACGGGAATAAATCAATGGACAGCACCATCTATAGAAGCATCCTTTAAAGAGCATGCAACATCTTTATCTATAAATCCGGGCAATATGATGCAGCTGTTTCGTATTCTGCTTAGCGGACGTTCCGGTGGCGCTGCTTTGTTTGATATGGCTGCGTTATTGGGAAGAGAAGAATGTTCATCCCGCTTAACAACTGCACTGCTGCACATCGCCTCTAAAACACCAGCCTGATTTATATATATGATTTCAACGCTCACCATTGAAAATATTGAATGCTATTCCTGGCATGGATGTCTGCAGGAAGAAAGCACAATTGGCGGACGTTTTTCTGTTGATGTAATTATTGAAGCCGACTTTCGTTCAGCAATTGCAACGGATCAACTTATTCATGCTGCCAACTATGTTGATATTCACAACCTGGTAAGAGCAGAAATGGATATTCCATCAAAATTAATTGAACATGTTGCGGGACGCATATTAATAAATCTGGAAAAAAAATATTCCGATGCAGTTAACATTATCGTTACAGTAAAAAAATACAATCCTCCTGTAAATGGTTTTATTGGTACTGCTTCTATCCGTTTATCATCTCAATAAGTTAACACATTACACAGACTCATATTTGTATACCTTCGCTTAAACTATAGTTCATGCCAGCAAAGAAAAAAGCACCTGTAGATTCCATCAGGTTATTGCAGCAACAGGTGTTAGAGGTTTTTAAATTACACTCTCACAAACATTACAATCATAAACAGGTTCTGAAGAAATTGCAGGAAGAACCATTTTCACATATACTGGAATCTGTATTCAGTTCTGTTGATGAAGGTACAATTCGCAATATGAATATTTCTGCACTGGAGTCGTTAGTGGAATCAGGAGAGCTAATAGAAACTGATCGTGGAAAATATAAATTGTTTCCTGTGGAGCATTTTGTGGAAGGGAAGATTGATATTACCTCCACTGGAAATGCCTATGTAATGAATGAGAATTTTGAAGATGATATATATATAAGCCGGCAGAATACACTTAATGCTTTACATGGTGATAAAGTTAAAGTAAGTTTATATGCACAAAGGAAAGGCAAGCGTCCGGAAGGTGAAGTAGTAGAGGTGCTTGAACGTGCAAGAACAGAATATGCCGGCATCATACAAGTGTCGGGTAAATTTGCTTTTCTTTCCTGTGAAAATCAACGGAGAGGAATTGATATCTTTATACCACTTCAGAGTTTAAATGGTGGTGTGAATGGTGAAAAAGCTATTGCAAGAATAACTGAGTGGCCTCTTGATGCAAAGAATCCGGTAGGTGAAATTATCAAGGTGCTTGGAATGCCCGGAGATAATAATGCAGAAATGGATGCCATACTTATTGAGTTTGGTTTCCCACTGGAGTTTCCTCATGAAGTGGAAGAAGAAGCAGATCGCATCAACATAAAAATATCAGCAAAAGAAATTGCAACACGTCGTGATTTTCGAAAAACCACCACCTTTACTATTGATCCTGCAGATGCAAAAGATTTTGATGATGCACTTTCTATCAGTAAACTTCCCAATGGAAATTATGAAATAGGAGTTCACATTGCTGATGTTTCCTATTATGTAATGCCGGGAACTGCCCTGGATGAAGAAGGTTTTGACCGTGCAACATCCGTGTATCTTGTTGATCGTGTAATTCCCATGCTTCCGGAAAAACTGAGTAACAATGTTTGCTCCTTGCGGCCAGGAGAAGATAAACTTTGTTACAGTGCCGTTTTTGAAATGAATAATAAAGCAGAAGTGCTGAATGAGTGGTTTGGAAGAACTATTATTCATTCTGTAAAACGCTTTACTTATGAAGAAGCACAAACAGTAATTGAAACCGGTGACGGACCCTTGAAAGAAGAGATCCTTACGTTTCAAAACCTTGCACAGGTATTACGTAAAGAGCGTTTCCGCCAGGGTGCAATTACATTTGAAAAAGTGGAGGTTAAATTTCAACTTGATGAAAAAGGATATCCTCTTGATGTATATATAAAGGAAAGCAAGGACAGCAATAAACTCATTGAAGAATTTATGTTGCTTGCAAATAGAAAGGTGGCTGAGTTCATCGGAAAGAATCATGCAAACAGAAAAGATAAATCTGAAAAACTGTCTTTTGTTTATCGTATTCATGACTCACCGGTAGAGGACCGACTCAACACCTTTGCTGCTTTTGCGGGGAAATTCGGATATAAGATAAATACAAAATCAGATAGAGAGGTTGCTCATTCTCTCAACCAGCTGATGAAGGACGTGAAAGGGAAAAAGGAACAGAATGTATTGGAGCAACTGGCAATCCGCACGATGGCAAAAGCTATATATACTACTGACAATATTGGCCATTACGGTTTATCGTTTGATTATTACACACATTTTACGTCACCTATCCGTCGTTATCCTGATGTAATGGTACATCGTCTTCTCGAACATTATCTTAATGGTGGTAAAGCAGCAGATGCGGAAAAACTGGAGTTGCAATGTCGTCATAGTACTGATATGGAGATTAAAGCTTCGGAAGCAGAAAGAGCTTCTATCAAATTTAAACAGGTGCAATATCTGTTGAAAAGAGAAGGAGAAGTTTTTGATGGAATTATTTCCGGTGTTACAGAGTGGGGAATATATATTGAGTTAACTTATAGTAAATGCGAAGGTCTTATCAGAATGCGCGATCTGAGTGATGACTTTTATGAATTTGATGATAAAAATTATTGCATAACAGGACATAAAACACATAAGAAGTTTCAGTTGGGTGATGCTGTTAAAGTTGTTTTAAAATCTGCTGACTTATTGAAAAAGCAGATTGATTTTGTTCTCTTTGATGAAAATGGAACAAGCAGGCCAATTAAATTCGGTGGAGGAAGAAACGAAGAAAAATCAAGGAGAGACACCCGTGACTGGAATAAGGGAAACAAACAAAAAAACAAGAACAGAGAATTAGTTTGGGGTGCTGATAACAGGAAAAAAGGTGGAAAAGAAGGAAAGAAAAAGAGAAAATAAATATCTTATTGAATACCCTTGAACAACCTTTTAAGCATCTGTAAAAATCAATCTTCCTTAAGCATTCCCATTGAACGAAGTCGTTCATGAGCAGGTAAATGATCTAATTGTTCCTTTGTTTTCTTCCCCTTTAATATCAAACGTAAGTTCTTCTTCAGGTTTTTTATGCGTAGCGGTAATAATGCTTTTTGAACAACCGTCCACGAAGTTCTGCTGAATTCACTCAGTTGATAATGTTCCTTCTCTTTTTCGAAAAACTCACTGCATATATATTCAACCCTGATGATATCTTCCAGTTTCATCTCCGTCTTCCACTTATTAAAATTGTCCTTGATAAATGGTTTTGAAAGATTGGACTTCCAGCCTTCCTCTGCTGCAGCAACTTTCTTTGAACTTTCCTGGAATGAAAGCATCGTTTCCTCAAATGGAATATTCAATCGGTTACACATATATTGAATCGTTTCTTCCGGATGTGAAACAAGATCTTCGTAATAAATCTTTATATATCGTTCACCATAATATTTCACTCCGAAAAGCGGACCTTGTAAATAACTTTCCATAAATTGGCCTGCAACATTCTCAAGCGGGAAATCCATATTTGTATTGTAATGAGCCTTCATTGTTGACATCACTACATCACGTGGATCGCGAACAATGTGTAAAATATAACATCCCGGAAAATCAACATAAAGTTTTTTCATAAACCAGATGTTGAATGGAGCTCCTTCAACTAAAATACTTTTTCCTTCACGTGCTGCATACTCTTCCATATACAAAGTGAAAAGTTTTGTCGGGGCGCTTCCTTCCGGAAATTTATCGAGGATACTTTGCGGATCAATATTTAATCTTGGAATCCATTTATCACTTTTTAAAAACTCCCGCAGGCTTTTATGATCATATAAACTTTTGGCCCTCTTTGTAGTTGGAGAATAAACAAATGATTCCTTAATATGAGATTCAGGAGGCGAAGTGCATTCACTATGCTGGTTGAAAATTGCCTGTAATAAACTGGTTCCTGAACGCGGTGCTCCACCAATGAAAATCCACTTGCTAATATTTTTATCAGTACTCAAAATGTTAATCTTTAATAATTAATAAAACTGTTTCTATTTTATAGGTTCATCCACTCTAACCCCTTCATATTTCTTTACTACACCAGCCTGGTAAGTGGTAGTTAACACGAGTTCTCCATCAACATCATACGTTTTCCAGCTACCTTCCTTCAACCCTAAACGATACACTCTTTCTTCCCGGATCTTGCCGTTATCATAATAATATATATGCTCACCATTTTCATTTCCTTCAAAATATTCACCAACAAAAGCAAGTGTACCATCGGTAAAATA
>JBDTVD010000203.1:0-6809 GCA_040007375.1 Bacteroidota bacterium
CTGCTTATCTTTGCCGCTGATTTTCCATAACCTTAAATGTCAGATATCATACAGCTTCTTCCCGATTCCGTTGCCAATCAGATTGCTGCGGGAGAAGTAATTCAACGTCCTGCATCAGCAGTAAAAGAATTGCTTGAAAACGCCATCGATGCAGGAAGCAGTCGTATTAAACTGATTTTAAAGGATGCAGGAAAAACACTGATCCAGATTACTGATGATGGAACAGGCATGAGTGACCTTGATGCAAGATTATGTTTTGAGCGACATGCTACTTCCAAAATCCGTTCTGTGGATGATTTGTTTACGCTGCATACTATGGGTTTTCGTGGTGAAGCACTGGCATCCATTGCAGCCATTGCACAGGTAGAGCTGAAAACCAAACGCAGTCAGGATGAAACCGGAACGCAGGTGATTATTGAAGGATCAGAAGTGATCAGCCAGGAACCTTATGCCGGAAATACAGGAACCTCCTTCAGCATTAAAAATCTTTTTTATAATGTACCTGCGCGAAGAAATTTTCTGAAATCGAATGCTGTTGAAACACGTCATATTATTGAAGAGTTTACACGTGTTGCACTGGCTCATCCTTCGCTGGCATTTACACTGATACATAATGATGCAACTATTTTCGATCTGAGAGCAGGAAATTTCAGGCAGCGTATTTCTTCTGTTTTCGGTAATATATATAATGAAAGACTGGTGCCTGTGGAGGAAGATACTACCATAGTTAAAATACAGGGTTATGTGGGAAAGCCTGAATTTTCGAAGAAGGTGAGAGGAGAACAATATTTCTTTGTAAACAACCGCTTTATTAAAGATGCATATCTCCATCATGCAGTAAATGCAGCATTTGAAAATATGATTCCGCGCGATTGTTATCCAACTTATTTTTTAAAGATTGATATTAATCCTGCACATATAGATGTAAATATTCATCCCACAAAAACAGAAATTAAATTTGAAGATGAGAAGTCTGTTTATGCAATTGTACGTGCATCAGTTAAACGTGCGCTTGGTAAATTCAGTGTGGCACCTGCAATAGATTTCGAACAGGAACGCAGTTTTGATATTCCACTGGAAAAGATGAATCAGCGTCCTGTTCCACCATCGATACAACTTACACCTGGTTATAATCCATTTAATTCAACAGAGAAAAAAGCAGTACACCGGAATGATGTAGTGATGCCGGAAAATAGAAATGCAATTGACAGATGGAGTGAACTCAACAGAGAAATAAATACGGAATTACCTCAGGCAACAATGATGTCTGTTCCATCATTTGCGCCGGAAACATTACCTGAATCTTCCTTTGTGCAGGTGTACCGTCAATATATATTTGTTAATGCACAACCTGCAATGATGTTTATTGATCAGCAACGTGCACATGAAAGAATTCTGTTTGAAAAATATACACTTTCGCTAAGTAAGAATATTCCTGTAACGCAGCAACAGCTTTTTCCGCAACCACTGGAATTCACTGCTAATGAAGCTGTGGTTTTAAATGAATTGCTGCCGCAGTTGCGCACATTTGGTTTTGATATTACAGCATTTGGTACCAATACATTTGTTGTGCATGGAGCACCGGAAGAAGTGAATGTGGGTTCAGAAAGAAAATTACTTACCGATATCCTCGATCAGTTTATGCATTCGCGTGATACATTGAAAGTGAATTCAAGAGAACAACTTGCATTATCTCTTGCACGTCAGCTCGCTGTTAAAGCAGGTCAGGTATTATCGCCAAAAGAAATGAAGGAGTTGATCAATAATCTTTTTCACTGTGAGCATCCTTATCTTACTCCGGGAGGAAAACCGGTTGCATTATCTTTATCGGCGGAGAAATTGATAAGATTATTTGGGGAGATGGAACAGGGACGTATATATAATCAGAACAATGCAGTTAAACAGTTTTAATTACCACACAATTATCAGTTATTACAGAAGTTATTAGTTAAAGCAGAAAAGCAGATATTGATTTATTAATTTATGTACCAGGAATACCGTCCCAGCCGATTTCAGATTCTTCCGCCCGTAGTTAAAAACCTGCTTATCATTAACGGGATCATGTTTCTGTTATCGCAGGTTCTTGAATCACGCTTCGGAATTGATCTTGCTGACACACTCGGACTGCATTATCCGGAGTCGGATCAGTTTAATGCCTTTCAGTTGGTTTCACATCTGTTTATGCATGGAAGTTTTATGCATATATTTTTTAATATGTTTTCATTATGGATGTTCGGAAACATGCTGGAGAATTTATGGGGATCAAAAAGATTTCTGATTTTTTATCTGGTATGCGGATTAGGTGCTGCCGGAATTCATTTATTGTTTACCGGTTATGAAGTGCATAAAATGCGCGAGGCCATTGAACTGTATGCATCAAATCCGGGTATTGTTGATTTTAAAAATCTGGTAATGCATTATAAAGGGTATGCAGGTCCTGAGCAGATTGATAATATAAACAAAGTGTATTCGGAACTTGTGGAGAATCCGCAAAGCAGTTTGTTTCAGCGGGAATCTGTTGATGTTGCATTTCAGTTGCTGAAAAATAAAATGGATGTACCAACTGTTGGTGCTTCCGGTGCTGTGTATGGTTTACTGCTGGCATTCGGTATGATCTTCCCGAATACATTACTTTATCTTTATTTAGCAATTCCTATTAAAGCAAAATATGCAGTTCTTATATTTGGTTTGATAGAAGTATATATGGGATTCGAAAATTCGCCAGGTGATAATGTGGCACATTTCGCACATCTTGGTGGAATGTTATTCGGATTTATTATGATTAAGATGTGGAATAAAAACAAGAACAGGTTTTATTAATAATGAAAGCGTTTTTACAGGAAATTAAAACAGGATTCGGAAATGCAACAGCATTGTATCGTCTTATGGCAATTAATGCAGGTGTTTTTCTTGCCTTGCAACTGGTACGCCTGATCTGTTTTTTTACAGGTGATTCATCAGGCCTGGTTCTAACAATTGTATCATGGCTTTCATTGCCTGCTGATTTGCATGAATTAATATATAAACCCTGGACACTGGTTACTTATATGTTTGTTCATTACAGTTTTATGCATCTCTTTTTTAACCTCCTCATTTTTTACTGGATCGGAAAATTATTTACGGAGTATCTTGGCAACAGCAGATTATGGGCAACTTATATTTTAAGCGGTATTGCAGGTGCCCTGTTATATGTAATTATATATAATGCACTTCCTGTTTTTGATGCGTCTGTTGATACTGCTTATCTGCTCGGAGCATCAGCAGGAGTTATCGGAATTATGGTAGGTATTGCAACATTGCTTCCTGATTATACTGTAGGTTTATTGTTATTCGGACCGGTGCGATTAAAATATATTGCCCTGTTTTCAATTGTACTGTATGCTATCAGTATTCCTGATGGAAATGCAGGTGGAAATATTGCTCATCTGGGTGGTGCATTTTTTGGTTTTATTATGATAAAGCAACTTCGTAAGGGACGCGATCTTACTGCCTGGCTGGTGAAGTTATCCGGCGCAGGGAAGAAAGGGATGCGAGTTGTTGAGTCAAAGAAGAAACGTTCAGAAACCGATGAAGAATATTCAGAACGTAAACAAACTCGGCAGGAAACTATCGATCACATCCTGGATAAAATCAGTCAGTCAGGTTACTCCAGCCTCACCACTGAAGAAAAAGACATTCTTTTTAAAGCGAGCAAAAACATCAAGGAGTAATTCCCTGATTCCCGAAATGGGATGTATTTTTTCTTTGCGGGAAAAAAAACATATCTTAGTGCTTTGTTTTATTACTGTTTATAAAAAATATTTTTAATGTTATTGAATTTTTAAATCCTGCTTTGAGAGGAGAAAATTCAAATTGGAGTGGAAGTTAATTATTATGAAAAGGTTGTTAAAAGTGATGGCATAGCCATTGCCTTTGCCGCGCCCTATTCACGTTTTATTGCATGTTTTATAACTATAAACTATTTAACCCTGTTAAGCTATGCGCGTTAAAATTTCATTTTTAAGGGATCAGATGTCAGCCAACACCATCCCTTTACACCACCAGACCTTACTGGCAGAAAGTCTGTACAGTATCATTGATCAGTTTTCCAGCGGCGACCGCACACTGATTAATTTCTCCTCATTAAAAGGAACCAGTAAAATACAGAATGGCTTCATGCGCTTTCTGTCATCAAAAGTTACGCTCGTTATGTCGAGCCGAAGAGAAGATCTTATAGAAAAACTGGTTGCAAAAATTTTTGAAATGCCTTACCTGGCAGTTGGTAAAATGAACCTCATGCCGCGTAGTCATGAAGTTATTCCTGATCCGGAATTTTTACAGAAGATGCGTTATCTCTGCATCAGCCCGATGATTCTTATTGATCCAAGAAAAGATCCGGAAAGAAGTCAGATGACGATTGATCCGACATCACAGGAATTCAGCGATATACTTTATGAACAAACACTGGATCGTATGGAGAAAGCTGGATTTACAGAAGCACAACTGAATAATTTCGCAGAGTTTGATGCACAGCCTGACAGGGATTATGTGCAGAAGCTGCAGGAAACAGGTAAAAAGTTTGCCCGTTATTACAGAGGTGCTGATGGTACTACTATGATGGGTTATCTGTTACCATTTACATTGCATGCTCATCCTGATGTACAACGTTTTATCTGGGAGTGCGGTGTTGGTGTGATGAATGATCAGGGTTACGGAATGGTTGATCTTGTAAAAGTGTCGATGAACTGATAACTACAAAACATAATTTATAAAAACAGGATCGTACATGGTCCTGTTTTTTTATTTTTATACGGTTAATAATTTATCATGTTAAACGTTTATGAGTAAACCGGAAATCTCCGGTGATCGTTATCTTCACTTTTTCGTTATATATAGTACGGGTAAACAGTTATGAGCACAGGGAAAAAGTTTTTTATTGCAGGGTGTTTTATTCTGCTTGCTGTGGTTTCTCTTTTTCTTTTTCGTAATGCCATTCTTGATTATGTAATTAACCGCGTTACCGACCGCATTCAGGAGAAGACGGGTTTAGTACTGCATATTGATGATGCAGGCTTTGAAGGAATACGTAATGTGTATGTGAAAAATGTATCGATGGTACAACCTGGAATGGATACGTTGATTACCGTTGCACGTTCCGATGTTAAAATAAGTTTTTCACAGCTATTCCGTCTGCGTATTGCATTCGATGAAATTTTTGCTGACAGTATTCGTCTGAACCTGGTTCGCTATTCCGATTCTACTTCTAACTATGATGCTTTGTTCAGAAATAAAAAAGATACCGTAAGTGAAAAGAAAACTGCAACAGGATATAATGAAATTGCATCTGCAGTGTTGTCACGGGTAAATGATTTGTTTAATGAAAATATTATTCTGCAATCGCTGCAGGTGAATTACACAGCAAATAATTTAACAGAGCAATTACGCATCCCCGAATTACTTTACGATCATAAGGATTTAAAAGCAAGTATTATTACGGCTTCCGGTGATGGTGTTGCTGCTTATGTATTAAGAGGTACTGCAGATGCAGGAAATACCAGTTATAATTTTCAACTGATCCGTACCAGCGACGATAAATCATCATTGCCTTTTATATATAGGTTTGATAATTTTAAAGTAACGTTTGATACACTTGATGTAAAACTCGATGCTGATCCTGATGCATCACCGGTTCCTTTAAATGTTTCACTCCGTTTCAAAAACCTGATTGTAAATCAATGGCGGATTTCTCCTGTTGATGTTTTATTTGCTGATCTTGGTGTGGAGATTAAGTTGCTGGCTGATGAAAACAGAATTTCTTCAGAGAAAGGATCTCTTATAAGATTGTTGGATTTGCCTGTAAACATAAATGGGTATTATGAACGGCAGCCGGAAAAACATCTTGCATTCAATATATATTTTGATTCAAAAGCAGAAAACTTCTTTTCCTCACTGCCACCCGGAATGTTTAATACATTGAAAGGATTTGAAGCAACAGGACAGATGCATTTTAAACTGGAAACTGATCTGCTTTTAAACAAACCGGAAGATGTGAAATTTGATGCATCACTGAAAAAAGAAAATTTCAAAATCACCAGATTCGGAGAAGAATATTTTCCGTTGATTAATAATGAATTTCAATTTACAGCAATGGATGGCGACCGGGCTGTAAGAAGTATATTGGTGGGACCGGAGAATCCGATGTTTACATCATATGCTGATATTTCACCTTATTTGAAGATGTCAGTTTTAACAAGTGAAGATCCATCATTCCTTACGCATAATGGTTTTGTGGAAGAAGCATTTCGTGAGTCCGTTGCAAAAAATATTGCTGAACATCGTTTCGCACGTGGAGGAAGTACCATCAGTATGCAACTGGTAAAAAATCTTTTTCTCAGTCGTAATAAAACCATATCACGCAAACTGGAAGAAGCATTGGTTGTATGGATCATCGAACAGAATCGTTTAGTAAGTAAAGAACGCATGTTCGAAATTTATCTGAATATTATTGAATGGGGTCCTGATGTATATGGAGTAGGAGAGGCATCGCGTTTTTATTTCAGCAAACTGCCACGCGAACTTAATTTATCAGAGAGTATATATCTGGCCAGCATTATTCCGCATCCAAAATATTTTAAATATATGTTTGATTCCACAGGAACACTGAAGGAACAACAAAAAGGATTTTATACATTGGTAGGAAATCGCTTATTAACCCGCAACCTCATTACACAACCTGAACTCGAACAGGTAACCACTACTGCAGTAAAACTAAACGGCATGGCATTGAATTTAATTTCACCAATGGATGCAATGCCCGTTGATTCCTTAAA
>JBDTVD010000204.1:0-6778 GCA_040007375.1 Bacteroidota bacterium
ACGACTGTTGAGGTCACAGGATTTTAAGTCCTGCGTGTCTACCAATTCCACCACCCGGGCGGTAAAAAAAAAGTTATTAGTTGTTGCTTCGCTGTTATTAGATTATTGACTTGCTAATAACTGTTACAGTGAACTAATAACTTTAATTTAAGAGCAGAAGACGAGTCTCGAACTCGCGACCTCAACCTTGGCAAGGTTGCGCTCTACCAACTGAGCTACTTCTGCTTACGGAGGGGCAAATATAATCGAATTTACATTTAACAAAAAAGTAAATTCCTTTGATTTTTTAATTTAAACAGAAGTTGATTTCCCTGAATTATATTACTGATAATCAGATGTATGATTTCCCAATTGCTGTTCCATCATCTAAAAGAACGTAATTTGCCCTTGATGATGAAAAAGATTTCAGCGCTTATCAGCCTCGTTCTTCTCGTAACCATTTGCCATGCCCAGCGACTGGAACGTTTTGCGGATTCCAATAATTCCGGCCGCCAAACAGGATATCAGCACATTAAAAATTATTTTGATTTTATCGATTCGCTGCAGGTGCCTGATGCTATCCTGGAGGAGGGCAGCTTTTACTACATCTACTTTTCCCTTGCTGATACCCTACCAAACCTGGGATTGCGCATTGTAAATCCTGTACCTGTTTACGCCATGCCTGATAAAGGGGATGAGGTGACAACTAATTATTATGCAAATGAAAAAAATGTAACAGCAGTTTTTAATAGCTGGATGGCTTTGGAAAAAGATACAGCAATGAATGAAAATGGTTTACGTACTTACATGCGGATTGCTGCGAATGATGATGGCAAAGAAGTGCCTGAGTACACCAACTCTATCATTAGAATGCACAGCAAAAAAAATGAGTTTATTACTCCTGGAAATTACCGCATTGCAATTTCTTCTTCAAAAAAAGAAAAGATAACAGGAAGGTTTCTTCTGCAGCTCGGATCAGATGGAAATATTAAACAGGTAAAACTTTCTTCCCAACCTTTGTGAATTGTCAAAGACAATATCGAATACCTCTACTTCGTGAAATAAGAAGAGTGAAAAACAAGCTATGTTGAATATCGAAATGGAATTATTTTTCAACCTTAATTATCATCAGTATTATAAAGATTTTCGTTTTATTAATAATTTAAATCCTGAATGTTTAATTCATTTTTAACTCCGAACTCATAACTCATTAATCACAACTGAAATTGGGTAGTTATTTTTTAATCACACGACAGGTTCCTAACATTTTACCATCTTTAGTAATTGCAATTATATATATACCCGGAATAAAGGAACCCGCATCTTCTACTCTAAATGAACTTTCACCATTTTCAATAGTCACCATTTTAACAAGTACCGTTGTTCCATCAACTCGTAGCATTTTAAAATCCACCTGCATTTCTTCCGGACTGAAATATTTAATATTCAGTTCATCAATAAATGGATTTGGATTTGCGCTTATCAGGCGAAACTCCTGCTGTGTTTTTTCCATTGTTAAACTCTTGGGATCAAAATATTCAAAGTGTCCGTTAAAATCCGTTTGCTTCAGGCGATAATAACTTATTTGCGGTAATGGATTTTCATCAGTATATATATAATCATTCATCTGCGAACTTGTTCCGGCACCTCTTACTGTACCTATGATTTCAAAATTTCTTCCATCGCTGCTTCTTTCAACAGTAAAAAAATCATTGTCCTTTTCACTGGCTGTCCTCCATCCTATTTTTGCTTTCATTCCCTCCGGTTCTACTGTAAAAAGAATCAGTTCAACAGGCAAAGCATTGTTCGTGGTTGAAGATCCTAATGTGAAACTTCCAAATGATGATGTTGTTGTATTTGTTGTAACTGTTCCTGATGCTATTGTTCCGGAAGTACTGACAGCACCTGCATCACGCCATTTTGATAAAACAGCATCCCAGCGTGCAATGCGCAGATCTGATAAAGTAGTTACACTGCAGCTTCCTGTCCAGCTTAAAGTAACAGTTACGTTGGATGTTCCCGTATTTCTTATGAATGTCCAGTAATCGCAATTGCTGATATGATTCAGTGCTACATCCTTTGCCATTCCAATCGCAGTTGTTGGATCAGCTTTTATATATTCAGCAGTAAATTGATCCGTTGTTGATAATGGAGCAGACATTTTCATTAAATGCATTGAACCATTTTTGCCTACAGGAAAAGTAAAAGATTGTCCGCCTGTTTTCTGCAACGGGCCATCAATATAAGAAGAATCCGATGCACTAAAAACCGAAGAAATACCGGTGCCAATAGTAAGAAGGTTTGTTGCAGTTGTATATATATTACCACTTGTCATGGTTAATGATAAACCAATGCGTAAAGGAACATTCAATGTAACTCCGTTCCTGTTATTATTGATAGTCAGTTTCCTGATGATCGGAAGATAAGTTGAACTGCCACTGATAGTTTGTGGTGATGATCCATTCATTTCAACAATACCACTTCCTGTTCCGAAAGTTATAGATGCAACAGAACCTTCTGTACTTAAATTTCTCTTGAAAGAAGAAGTTGAATTCGTAACCGCTGATAGCAATCCTGATGAAGTTTGTTTCAGAAAAACATTACCATTAAAAACATCTCCGTTAGAGTTGGCCATGGTAAGTGTTCCGGTTCCACTATTTGTTATTGAAATTGTTGAACCCGAAGTACCGAATGTATTTCCACCACTCCATGTATTAGTGCCAGTACCTGTTTTGGTAACAATAATATCACCCGACTCCGTTGCTATTGAATTTGCATTGGTAAGTGTAACCTGCGGACCGGTCAATATAAAGTTCTTTTTAAAAGTAGATCCATTAACAGTCGCTGCTGATGTTGCAGCAACATTAAATTCTCCTGTCATTGTTGAATTTAAAATAATGAGCACTGTTGGCTGTGCAGTAAAACCAAGAGATGATGTACCGCTTTGCACCGAACGGTTTATTGTTAAAGGGCCGGAAGTATATCCATTTGTTGTAATTGTTTTATTCACTGCCAATGTTGATGAACCGCTTCCGTTTCCGAAAGAAATTCCACCTGTTGATGTATTGGATAAAATAATATCTCCATTAAAAGTGGTAGTTCCGTTGTATGCAACATGCAATACTGAAGACACAGATGAGTCAGCAAGAATAATTGTTGAAGCATTGTAATTGTCTCCTGATGTATTACCGATTGTTATATTTCCGGTTCCTTTATTAATTATACTAACTGTGTCAGTTCCTGATCCGAAAGTATTTCCTCCAGTCCATGAATTAGAAATGCCGGCAGTTTTTGTAATTGACATCAACCCTGTAGATGTTGCAAGGCTATTTGCATTGTTTAATGTTACATTAGCAGCACTTACAATAAATTTTCGTTTAATTGTAGTGCCGGTTAAAGTTGCTGTGCCTGTACAATTCGCTGTAATACCGCTGATCAATGTGGAACTGTTAATAGTAAGATTTGTAACAGTAACATTATTATCAATTGCAGCACTTCCGCTTTGAGTAATGCGATTTAATGTTAATGGTCCTGCGCTGAAAGTTCCTACTGTTATATATTTATTTGCTGCAAATGTTGACGATCCTGAACCGGCACCAAAAAGAACTCCTCCTGTTGATACATTGTTAACAGTAATGTTATCGTTCACCGTGCTGCTTCCATTCTGCATAAACTGAATAACGCCTGAAGCAGAATTATTATTTAAAGTTACTGCTCCATTATATATATCACCTGTTGAATTGGAGAATGTCCAGGTACCGTTTCCTGTTTGAGTAAAAGTTACATCTCCGTTAAAGGTATTATTACCATTTGATGTGTTACTGGTATTACCTGTTTTCTCCAGATTGACATTATTTAATATTGTGGAAGAAATACCTGTAAAAGAAACTGCAGCAATATTTCCGTTTGATACGGTGCATGATGATAAACTTATTGTTCCCGAAATGGTTAGAGTAAATCCATTCAGATCAAGCGTGCCTGACGACATTGCCAGCTGATTGAAAGTGATGCTAGAACCAATTTTCGGAAAGTTTGCACCCGTGCCGTTGTTAATGGTAACGTTATCTGCTGGTCCGGGAATACCGTTAGGCGACCAGTTGGAGGCCGTATTCCATTCGCTGCTGGTATTTCCTTTCCATAAATAAGTAACACCGGCAACAGCTTTCTTTGAACTCCCAAGATTCATATATATAAACGCAATAAAAAATATCGGTAGTCCAATCGACAATACGATAATTGATGTTCTCCTGATTTTTTGCTTTAATGTTAATACCTGTTTTTGTCTCATCTGTAACCTTGGTCTTTTATTCATTTTACTCATGCGCTACTTTACGATAATGCAAAGCGTAGGTTGGCGGGAAAATGATTTTCATTATTTCATCTACTTCATATTAGTTGAAACTATGACAGGCTTGTAGTTGTTTGTTTTACAAAAAGTGATGAGGTGATGAGGTGATTAAGTGATTAAGTGATTAAGTACATTCTTCACTGTTATCTTTAGCTTATTTCATGGACTTAGGCGTTTAAATCATCTTAAGTCTTCGGACTTGAGTTTAATTTCTATTTATTCGTGCAACAAAGTATATTCTTACCTGTGAAGTTTGTTATATGATTTTCATGCAAGACTAAGTCTTGTTTTTATAGAAACGCTTAAGTCGAAAAGAAGACTTAAGCTAACGGGGTAATTGGAAAAATTAATTTGAAAATCCGACAATTTGAAAATCATTGTTGTCCGGGTAAGATGCGTTCATAACATATAGCAACAATAGTCACAGCAATCGACAGAGAAATCTGTACGCAGAAAAAAGCACGCCTGCGGCGTTATCACACCCACAAGGCTAATGCTGCCTCTGGAGGCCGGCAAGGCCCCGTTCCTCTGTTTCAATTGGGTTTTAGTGTTTCAGAATTTTTCCTTATTCATAAAACTCTGCTTCAAGAAATATGATCTCTATATTCATAAGTAACAGCACTAAAACCAGATTTCAACAGAAGAACTGATAGGTATGCTGCCGCACAAAAAAGTAAGCCCTGTTTAAATAAAATGTAACCTTCTTGAAAATCAAGATTGAAAAAAGAAACTAGTTAGTCATATACTATCTTTTCTCCGGACAACAGAGAATTGAAAATTTGAAAATGTTATGATGGAATCTTTCTATGTACTTCCTGTTTTATTAAAATAAAAGAACATCATTACTTAAATTTCAATTTAGTAAGTGTGAATGTAATTAAAAACTACAAGACTTCACGGCTGGAAAAAACAAAGTCTTGATACTTGCTACTTATGTCTTGATACTATTTCTTCTCCTTATCTCTTGCAATCATCTTCTTAATTTCATTCAGCTTCATCAGTGCTTCTACGGGAGTAAGTGTATTAATATCAGTATTAAAAATTTCATCTCTGATCTGTTCCAATAATGGATCATCCAGTTGGAAAAAACTTAATTGCAGATCATCCATTCTGTTTTTCTGTGTGCTGGCTTTTACAAGTTCAGTATTACTGTGAGCATTCTCCAGAGTATGCATAATTTTCTCTGCACGATGCACCACTGTATCAGGCATTCCGGCAAGACGTGCTACATGAATACCAAAACTATGTTCACTTCCACCGGGAACCAATTTACGCAGGAATAAAATGCGTGAACCGCTTTCCTTAATAGAAACATTATAATTTTTAATGCGTGAAAACTGTGCTGCCATTTCATTCAGTTCATGATAGTGCGTTGCAAAAAGTGTTCGTGCGCGTGAACGTGGGTGTTCATGCAGAAACTCAGCAATGGCCCATGCAATAGAAATTCCATCATACGTAGATGTTCCCCTTCCAATTTCATCAAGCAATACTAAACTTCGTGGAGAAAGATTATTTAATATGCTGGCTGTTTCATTCATCTCTACCATAAATGTAGATTCCCCCTGCGATATATTATCTGATCCTCCTACCCTTGTAAAAATTTTATCTACCACACCAATTATTGCTGACTGTGCCGGAACAAAACATCCTGCCTGTGCCATCAATGTTATTAAAGCAGTCTGACGTAACAATGCTGACTTACCAGCCATATTCGGTCCGGTAATAATAATTATCTGCTGATTATCCTGATCGAGATACACATCGTTCGATATATATTCTTCACCGGTTTGCATCTGCTGTTCGAGCACAGGATGACGACCGTTTTTAATATCAATAATAAGACTATCGTTTAAATGCGGACGGGTATAATTATATAAAACCGATGCTGTTGCATACGACTGCAGACAATCCAGTCGTGCTAAAACCGATGCATTCAATTGTAAAGGTTCCACCCATTCTGAAAGTCGCGTTAGAAAATCATTAAAGAGTTGTTCTTCCAGGCGAAGAATTTTTTCTTCAGCACCTAAAATTTTCTCCTCATAATGTTTCAGTTCATCCGTAATATAACGTTCGGCATTAGCAAGAGTTTGTTTACGCACCCACTCTGCCGGAACTTTTTCCTTATGAACATGAGTAACCTCTATATAATATCCAAAAACATTATTGTATGCAATCTTCAGAGATGATATTCCTGTTTTAACAATTTCTTCCTGTTGAATTTTTAAAAGATAATCCTTACCTGAAAAAGCAATCTCCCGTAATTCATCGAGCTCAGCAGAAATACCTTTTCTAATCACACCACCTTTATTCACCATTGCAGGAGGATCATCTGTAATAGTATTCCTGATCAGTTCCAGTAATGATTCACATGGATTAAGTTGTTCACCTGTAACTTTTAATTGCTCATACAAAGTAGCTAAACAGATTTGTTTTAACGGAGCAATAGATTCC
>JBDTVD010000205.1:0-6749 GCA_040007375.1 Bacteroidota bacterium
GAAGATTTATTTGAATAGTTAATATTCAACATTCCATATTTGACTAACATCAAAAAGACGCTGATTATTTTGACAGGTAAGATAAACTATGATTGAATTAAATCAGTACTGTGATTTTATCCTGCAAAGAAATTATTATATATCCAGCCGGAAAGCATTATCAACAGGCTGATTTCGGCAAGGAACACTCTTTTGATACTGAGCATATAATATCCTGCCCAAACGGAAGCTGGAATTACAAGAATCAATAACCGGAATACTTGTGGAGTTTCAGCAAAAACGGTAGCCAGAATTCCTGTTATGGCAAACAGTATTATTACCAACTGATTCAATCTTGTTCTTGTTACATTTTTATAAAAATTGGTAAGCTGTTTAAATAATCCAAAAAGTATAAACAAAACAGGAGCCGCTAAGGAGATTAAATATTCTTTTGGAAGAAGATCCCGCAGATGTTGTGGCCTGGTGATACCGGAAAGCGCCAGTTTTTCATAGAGCAACATAAACCGGTCGGTAAGAAAATAGTAACAGAAGGCAAAAAATAATGGCAGGAAAACTCCGATGATTCCAGTTGCCCAGTCGCGCCATGAAAACGGACGTAATAAGATAAGTGCTGCACCAAAAAATATTATATAAATAAGCAATGGCAGATAAAACAAACTGGCAAGTCCGATTATAAATCCAACATCGAAATCAAGAGCAAGCGGTTTATCATTTTTATATAAGAAGAAGATGCGGTCAAGGGCAAATAATAACAGTGAATTAATAAAAAGCATTGGATGGAACCACTGGAATTCAGGAATCATAGTGGCCAGTAATATATACATCAGGGCAGGCAGCCACGATTCTTTATATAATACTTCATGCCGGTTCAGAATAAACTGTAAGTGTATGGCCTGGAGATAAATCAACGTCATAGATATGGCAACCCTCACCCATGATGGAAGACTGCCCAACAGAAGAAGCACTGCATCATAAAAAGGCATTCCGTTGGCACTTACGGTTGCAAAGTGATAATTGTAGGAGCTGTAAGAAGCTGCCACAACAGGCAATAACAGGAGGAAAGCAAGTAGTGGTTGTGAAGTTCTGAACAGCCTGATCAGCATATGGCAGTTTTTCCTTTGAATAAAAAAATTAATTTTGTGCCAAATTACACTAAAAAAACATGGACGCTATCTGGTACGGTATTGCAAACATCATGGAATTCCTTTTCAGGATTATTAAGCCTGTAGGAATGATGATTGACTGGTTATTCATTATTACAATAACTACTGGAGCAATCTTTTGGTTGTGGTATGATGCACATGAAAGAAAAGGCGGCCGTAACTTTATGGCTGGTAAAGGCGGGGAATAATAAGCCTCTTTTTTTCAATTCATGGGGATTGCTGAGAATCATTTGGGTGATATTTTCTCTCTGTCAGGTTGTGTTTTGATAGTATTGATCAGGTATTAGTCTTTTAACAAATACAACCTGCCTTAGTAAATGAAATTCCTGTAACTGATCTTTAAATACAAAACCTGCTATACTTTCAATTATACCAGGTTAAATGCTATACAAACACTTTGGAAAGGATAACTGTATGGTAAAGGGAAAATTATAAACCCGACTGAGTTCCTTCTGCAACAACGGAATAATAGAGTATAGTTTTGATTTGAAAAAACGGTAAGAATATCAGGAGATGATTTTATTCCTTGAAAAGATCCTGTAACGGCACTTCCAGAACTTTACTGATTTTTAACAGCGTAAGTATAGTCGTATTGGTACGGCCGGATTCTATTCTCGACATACTTGCTTTCTCGAAATCGCATAATCTTGCCAGATCCTGTTGCGTGATCTTCTTCGTGTTACGGAGTTCCTTGATCTTTGAGCCTAGTGTAACAAGATATTGTGAATCGGTCATAAAACTATTGGGTTTCAAATCTCTGAAAGTTACTCCGATAAGAGGTTGTCATAAATAACAATTATCATATTTACCTCCTGATATATGTCATAAATTGTTGTTTATAGTAGAATCATTTTTTTTTGAACAATAAAAGAAATCAGGAACCTACATTTATTTTCAAGTAGTTGTCTTTTACCACAACAATGATTATATTTACAAAATAATACTGCTGAGTGTAATCCAGTATGAGTGTTTATTACCTTACCAACATACCTATGATGACTAATTGGATTTTTTATTTTGCAATGTTGAAGAGTTTCTTTTTGTTCTTTATTACCTAAACCAAACCCGAAATGAAGAAAGCCTTTGACGTAAGGCTCGTAACAATACTGTTCCTGGTAATTGTATCAGTGATGACATTTATTGTATATATAACCGTACATAGTTTCAGGATATTAAACATTTCTGGTGTTAGTGAAAAACAAACGCGCGAGATTTTGTATGAATCTGAGCAGGTTATTTCAAGTTTGAAAGATGTAGAAACCAGCACAAGAGGTTTTATTCTTACCGGTGAAGAATCATTTCTTGAACCTTATAACAGAGCGAACCCTCAGGTGATGCTGCATATTGAAAACCTGAGAAGAATTATCGGCAATAATTCTGAACAGATTAAAATTGTTGACTCCCTCTCTTATTTTGCAGGCAAGCGCCTTGATAATTCAATCAGCACTATTGTATTACGTCGTGCTAAAAATTTCTCAGAAGCCGATCTCAGATTATTACATCAGGGTAAAATATATATGGATCATCTGCGGGAATTAATAGATAAGCTGAAAGCTGATGAAGAAAAAATACTTGCAGGTATTAATGCCGCAAATGCTGAAGAAGTAGACGATGAAATTAATATATATATAATTGCACTTACTATATGTGCAGTGTGCCTGATTGGAGGGTTTGTTTTTGTAAAGAATAAACTTACCGAACGTCAGCGTGCAGAAGAAGAGTTTAAAGAGTTGCTTGATTCCGCACCTGATGCAATTGTTGTGGTGAATAAAAAAGGAATTATTGAACTGGTGAATAAACAAACGGAAAAAATTTTCGGATATCAACGGAATGAAATGGTAGGTAATAATGTTGAAATGCTTATTCCGGGTGAATTTCATGGTCGTCATGTCGGACATCGAACCAAATATTTTAAAGATCCCAATGTTCGTCCGATGGGAATTGGTCTTGAGCTTTTCGGTCAGCGCAAGGATGAATCACTATTTCCTGTTGAAATTTCTTTATCTCCTATTAAAACAGAATCAGGAGAAGTTGTTTCTGCAGCTATAAGGGACATATCAGAAAAAAAGAAAATCCAGGAAGAACTTGCAAGACTGAATGTGGAGCTGGAGCAAAAAGTAATGGAACGCACAGCTGAAATCGCCGATTATAAATATGCACTTGATGAATCCTGCATCGTTGCCATTACAGATCAGAAGGGAATTATAAAATATGCTAATGAAAACTTCTGCCGCATTTCAAAATATTCGGAAGAGGAACTGGTGGGAAACGATCACCGCATTGTTAATTCCGGTTATCACTCCCACGAATTTATCAGGAACTTATGGGTTACTATTTCTAATGGAAATATATGGCGTGGTGAATTGAAAAACCGTGCAAAGGATAATGGTTTTTACTGGGTGGATACTACGATTGTACCATTTCTTAATAGTCAGGGAAAACCGTATCAGTATGTTGCCATTAGAAGTGATATTACATTAAGGAAGAAAATTGAAGAGGAATTAAACACCATGAATACCGAACTGGAAGGAATGGTGAAAGAACGTACAGTACAACTGGAACAGGTGAATGAAGAACTGGAAGCATTTACCTATTCTGTTTCTCATGATTTGCGTGCACCGTTGCGGATCATTGATGGTTATGCAGATATTCTTATCACAGATCATAATGCAAGACTGAATGATGAATCACGACGCATTCTTGGAGTGATAATGTCGAATGCACGACATATGGGTCAGTTGATTGATGATCTTTTGAATTTATCACGTATCGGAAGAAAAGAGATCAAATGTTTGTTAATTGATATGAATGAACTGGTTCAGGAAGTTTTTGAGGAAAGACAATTGTTTAGTACAGATAAAATAAAGTTAATTACAGGTAATCTGGAATCATGTTATTGCGACAGAGGACTGACCAAACAGGTATGGACAAACCTCATTTCAAATGCAGTTAAATATTCATCATTAAAGGAAGAAGCTGTTGTAGAAATCGGATCATTTCATGATGCTGAGGAAACAATATATATGGTGAAAGACAATGGTGTTGGTTTTAATATGAATTACAGCAGTAAATTATTTGGTGTGTTTCAACGTCTTCATAAAATTTCAGAGTATCCCGGAACCGGTGTAGGGCTTGCAATTGTTAAGCGCATCGTATTAAATCATAACGGAAGGGTGTGGGCAAATGCTGAACCAGATCGTGGTGCAACATTTTATTTTAGTATTCCTGATCAGGAAAATTTATAACTATTAATAAATATAATTATGGCATATAATCAGGTTGATATTCTTCTGATTGAAGACAATCCAAACGAAGCTGAGCTCACGATCCGCAGCTTGAAAAAACATAATCTTGCAAACCGCCTGCTTCATATTGATGACGGTGCAGATGCGCTGGATTATATTTTTAACAGGGGAAAATATGCAAGTGAAGGTAGAAATGGAAATCCCAAACTCATTCTGCTTGATCTGAAACTTCCCCGTGTTGATGGCCTTGAAATATTGAAGCAGATAAAGTCTAACGAATCTACAAAATCAATTCCTGTAGTGATATTAACTTCATCAAGAGAAGAAAAAGATATAGTGGAAAGCTATCGTATAGGTGTAAATAGTTACATTGTTAAACCTGTAAGTTTTGATGCATTTGCATTAGCAATAAAAGAACTGGGACTATACTGGATGATACTCAATCAGAGCCCTGATATGTAAATCAGAATAATTAATAATACCTGCCATGGAGAACGAACTGAAGATATTGATGCTGGAAGATGATCCTGCAGATGCCGGACTGATTCAAACTGTGATGAAAAAACATGGAATGAACTTTACCGCAGTTTTAGCGAGTGATGAAAAAGAATTTCTCGCTGCATTAACTACACATACTTTTGATGTGTTACTTGCTGATAATTCATTGCCGCAGTTTTCATCAACGGGAGCATTGAAAATTGTACGGGAGCGTTGGCAAAACCTGCCTTTTATCCTGGTGACAGGAACAGTGTCAGAAGAATTTGCAGTAAATATTATTCAGCAGGGTGCCGATGATTATATATTAAAAAGTAATCTGAAACGACTGCCGACTGCAATTCATCAGGCAATTGAGAAACGCCGGACGCAACGTGCACGACAGCAGGCAGAGGATGCATTGCGTTTGAGTGAACTCCGTTACCGCACATTGGTGGAGCAGGCTTCAGATGGAATTATTGTAAGTGATTACCAGGGAAAAATTCTTGAAGTGAATACCAATGCCTGTCTAATGCTCGGCTATTCGCGTGATACTTTGTCGAATTTGAAAATGACGGATATATATTTTGGTGATGATATGGAATTATCTCAGTTAAGATATGAGGAAGCAATGCGAGGGCGGACACTCATTAACGAACGCCGGATGAAGAGAAGAGATGGATCACCTATACTTGTTGAAACAAGTGCTAAAATGCTGCCTGATGGTCGCTTCCAGGCAATACTCAGAGATATAACGGAACGGAAGAAATACGAAGAAGATCTTAAATTTTCACGTCAGCAGTTGCGTCATCTCGCTACACATCTGCAAACAGTAAGAGAAGAAGAACGTGCATATATATCAAGAGAGATTCATGATGAACTGGGACAAACATTAACCGGTTTGAAAATGGAGATTACATGGGTTGGAAAAAAATTTGATGAGAAAGAATTGCAGGTAAAAGAAAAGATTGCAGGAATGATTGCTGAAATTGATAACACCATAAAAATTGTAAGAAGAATTTCCGCAGAATTACGTCCGGGCATTCTTGATGATATGGGACTTACTGCAGCATTGGAATGGCAGAGCCAGGAGTTTGAAAAGAAGAGCGGAATTCCAGTGCGTTTTTCTGAAATAGCAAATGTAGAAGTGGATAAGTCGCAGGCAATTGGATTGTACCGGATTTTCCAGGAACTGCTTACCAATGTGGCACGTCATTCAGAAGCAACAGAGGTGAACTGTGTTTTGAAAGTAGAAAATGATTTTATTATATTAATTGTAGACGATAACGGAAAAGGTTTTGCTCCTGAAGCACCGGCAGCTAAATTATCGTTGGGCATTTTAGGAATGAAGGAAAGAACACTTGCTATGAATGGAATGTTTAATATGCTTACAGCTCCGGGAAAAGGAACTAATGTTCACGTAGAAGTTCCGTATTATCACATTCCCGTTATGATGCATTAATGTATTCTCTGGTAGTACAACTATCTCTTACGGAAAATATTACTACAATCTAATTGAAAGGCTGTACATATCTTCCATATAGTTTATATATATATATGATTCTGTTCAGATTAAATTCATGTTGGAATTACTGAAAAATGCAGTCTTTTTATTAATGAAACTTTTTCTTTTCACGAAACCGAAAGCATTCCTATGTGGTAAAACAAGTCTTGATACTTGATACTTGTGTCTTGTGTCTTGTCTCTTCTGTCTTATGTCTTGTGTCTTCTGTCTTATGTCTTGTGTCTTCTGTCTTATGTCTTGTGTCTTCTGTCTTGTGTCTTGTGTCTTCTGTCTTGTGTCTTGAATCCTGATTCTTACCGTACAAACAATAATTTCGTAATGCAGGTGTTGTCGCCATTTTCA
>JBDTVD010000206.1:0-6720 GCA_040007375.1 Bacteroidota bacterium
GCAGGTTATTTCATGGATTCAATTCAATTCGGACCGATAACACTGCATGGAAATGGAACACTTGATTCCTATTTTGCAAAACTGGATTCTAACGGAAATACTTTATGGGCCACTACATTCGTTGGAACGGGTGATGATTTTGGTGATCAGTTAAAAGCTGATGCCTCAGGAAATTTATATATGCTTGGGACATATTCCGATTCGGTAACAATTGGAACAGTAACGCTTCACAGCTTAGGACATAAGGATTTATTTATCGTAAAAGCAGACCCCTCAGGCAATATTCAGTGGGTAAAAAGTGGCGGCAGTTCAGGATTTGATGAAGTTTTTACAATGCAGTTTGACATCACTGGAAATTTATGTTTTGTTGCAGCGTTTCAGGATACAGCATTTTTCGGAACCAATACACTTATTTCGGCGGGTTCGTATGATATAGCACTTTTGAAATATGATGCAAATGGAAATTGTTTGCTTGCTACACGATTTGGTGGAACAGGGTCAGATGTGCCAACAGGTATGGATATTGATCAAAATAACAACATATATATAACAGGTCAGATTTCAGGAACCGTTCAAATGGGAAGTAACACGCTTATAAGTAACGGAGCCTGGGATATCTTTCTTGCAAAATGCAATCCTTCAGGAAATGTTTTATGGACACGGTCATATGGCGGAATAGCTGATGACGGCTCCACAAATATTGTAGTAGGTGCAGATAAATCAATATATATAGCAGGAGTGTTTCATAACACAGTGACAATTGGTACATCTACCCTAACCAGTGCCGGTGACAATGATGTGTTCATTGCAAAATTCGATTCAGGAGGAACAGTTCAGTATGCAGGTAATGCAGCTTCAAGTGCATTTCTCGATATTATTTTTGTGGATAATCTGGCAATTGATAATAACGGTAATTTTTATGTAACAGGTTTCTATGGTAATAATTGTAATTTTGGTGCCGGAAATGTAGCAGGTGTTTACGATGTTTTTGTTGCTTCATACAATTCAAATTGTGTATTACGCTGGGTGAAAACAGCAAATGGTCCTGGCTTTCAGAACAGCAGGAATACCTATGGCATTGCACAGAATAAAGGAAGTATATATATAGCCGGCAGTTTTGTAAATGATATGTCATTTGACAATTCTCCTCTTGCACTACAGTCGGTCGGTTTTTCTGATGTTTTCTATGCAAAAATTGATCAGACATTAACTACTATTTCAACTCATGATGAATTATTAAATCAGTATCAAATTTATCCCAATCCTGTTCAGGACAATCTTACTATTACTGCAATTTCTAAAAATACCGATCATCCATTCCGCATTTCAATCCTTGATGTACAGGGAAAACAGGTAATTCAGGACAGAACTGCTATTGATAACATAATAATGGATACGCATGCCCTTAGTAGAGGAATATATCAGCTCGTTATTACAGATAAGAATGGTGTTTTTGTTAAAAAGCTTATTAAGTAAATAGTCAAAATTATTTATCATTTAATTCATACCCTATTTTAAGTTGTGCATATTTGTTATAAAGTAGATTTCACTTAACATAAAAAATTGATGTACAGCTTAAATAAAACCTTACGATTTACAATTTTTTTACTGATTATTTTTTTCAACAGTTGTAAGTGTGATAAAACTTTTGATTGTCCGGCATTGTCTGATGATGCACAAACCTGGTTACCTCAATTTGAAAGTGACACCGTTACATTCAGAAATGATGAAGGTAAGGAATTGAAGTTTATATTAAACTCAAAAACCATTTCACCTGCTTATGAAGCCAGAGCATGCAAGAAAGGAGAATTAGGATGTTCGTGTGATTACCATTGTGAATCCAGCGGTAACTTATTTATGGAATGTGATTCATCCATTGATAAAACAAATTATTACTATATCAGGATTGACGAATCAGGAGAGAGTATGAAAACATATTTCCGTCAGGGATTTAGAATTACTTATGGTATTTTCGACTTCATTAAATCTATTGATCTGCAGAATTCTATTCAATTAAGTTCAGGAGATTCATTATTGTCTTCACTTACCCTTGGAAATAATATATATACAAATGTATATGTATTTAGTGCTGATACAGTGATGCCCTTTTCCACAAATAAAAGAATCTGGAAATCTTACTATACTCAGAAATATGGAGTGATTGGTTTTATTGACAGGCAGAATCAAACATTGTATTACAGAAAGAACTGAGGTAAATTCATTTATTCAGTTAACAAATGCTTTCCGGTTATTTTCAACTGCCCGCATTAATCTGAATTTATTAGATTTGACCAGCCTTTAACTATTCTTTAGAAGCAATACATATCTTAATGAGCAACTTAGTTAAAATAGACAGTACCAGAGACATCTTTCCGGAATACCGTGACACGCCGATTTCATGGCTGATAGAATATCATAATTTCGATCGTCCTTTTGATTCCTATACGCAGGCAAAACTACTTGTCGGTATGTGCATGGATCACAGGAAGCACCTTCACATGCCGGAAAATTTTGCTTATATCATCCGCACCGGTGGAGCTAATCTGCGCAACAGTGAGTTTAAAGTTTCCTATGCAATTGCAGTTGGAGGTGTAGAACACATTGCTATAATTGGTCATAATAATTGTGGAATGGTAAATCTGATTGCACGTAAAGATCAGTTTGTAAATGGCCTTGTTGAAAAAGCCGGTTGGGATAAAGAATGGGCCGAAGAACATTTTTTTCAGAATGCACCATCATCGGAAATAGGGAATGAAATTGATTTTGTTGCCAGTGAAGCAAAAAGGATCCGGTTGCGTTATCCTAAAATCACTGTTGCTCCAATGCTTTATAATGTGGACGATAATAAATTGTACCTCGTTAAAGAGCAACGTCACTTCAGCTGATTTTATAAACTGTTTCTTTTTAAAATGATTTCGTTTCATACTATAAATTTATATAGTTATTGTTGAAGAAATAATTACTGCTATGCCTCATATAAAATTAGAAGATCATTTACCAGGTGTTACAGGTTTACTTGAATACAGAAAAGATACTTCAACTCCATTACGCGAACTCACGCAGATTCTTTTAAGAGGACCATCATCACTAAGTGAAGCGGATCGTGAAATGATTGCAGCTCTCGTTTCTCATAAAAATAAATGTGTCTACTGTGCAACATCACATACTGCAGCTGCAAATGCATACCTGCAGGAAGAAGAAACACTGAATCTGGTAAAGCAGGATATCAGCACTTCACCAATCAGCAATAAAATGAAAGCATTGTTGACTATTGCTGCACAGGTTCAGGTAAGTGGCAGAGAAGTAAGTGCAGATGCTATTGATAAAGCCAAATCCGCAGGAGCAACAGATATGGAGCTGCATGATACGGTAATGATTGCAGCACTCTTTTGTTTTTACAATCGTTATGTTGACGGATTAGCAACCATTGCGCCAACTGATCCTGAGTATTATTCATCAATGGCAGTTCGCCTGAAAGAAAAAGGATACTATCGTCCGGAAGATGGTTATGCTCACCTGAAAAACAAATAACAGCACTTATATATTAATACATTTTAAAATATTTTGTTGCAACCACAATTATGAATAAGGAAATACAAACTGCACTGCTTCGTGTATTGCCGTTCCTTGTTGCGCTGTTTGTAATCAGCTATAAAATCCGTCAGAAGAAAATAAATTCTCAGGAAATATTTTTAACAAAACCAAATAGTGTTTTACGTTTTCTCCTTTGTGTGTTTGGTTTTATCGCATTCGCATTGTTAATTGAAATAATTCTTTATTACAACTGCCTTCTTGAAATTGATACATGGAACCATCCACTTCTTTCATCTGTAATAAGAATCACAGGAGCAGTAATTCTTGCACCAATCGTAGAAGAACTTCTTTTCAGAGGTTTCATTCTGACTTTCCTGCTGAAGAAAAAGTTAAATGTTCATCTTGCTGTTGCGATACAGGCAGTGTTTTTTGTACTGCTTCATAATTTCACTTACCAGAATACTTTTTCCTCCAACCTTGGAATAGCTCAGGGATATGTTGATGCCTCATTATTCGCTTATGCAAGAAACTATACAAAATCTCTTTACACACCTATTACTATGCACATGTCAGGAAACCTGATTGCTACTCTTGAACGGTTTGTGCTTGCCTGAATATATATCATCTACAAAACAATATTAGTTTAAAATCTATTTTCCAAAATATGAATATTGCTGACATCAGGAAAGATACTCCAGGCTGCACCGGTAAACTTTTTCTGAATAATGCTGGTGCTTCTCTTAATCCAAAAATTGTAACTGATAAAATTGTTGAATATCTACAGCAGGAACAGGTAGTCGGTGGCTATCAACTTGCTGCTGCAAAAGACAGTGAAATAAATGAGTTCTATACTGAAGTTGCAAAACTACTGAACTGCAATCCGGAAAATATTGCATATGCAAATAGTGCAACAGATGCTTTTTTCAGAGCCTTGTCAGCATTTACTTTTAAGACAGGAGATGTGATAGTAACTTCAAATGATGATTATATATCCAACCAGATTGCTTTTCTCTCACTGAAAAAACAATTTCACATTGATGTTATTCGTGCTGATAATTTACCGAATGGTGATCTCGATTTAAATCATTTTGAAGAACTGGTAAAACAACATCATCCTGTTCTTGTTTCTCTGGCACACATTCCCACCAACTCCGGATTAATACAGGATGCTGCTGCGGTTGGTGCTATCTGTAAAAAATACAATACATGGTTTCTGCTTGATGCATGTCAGTCAGCCGGACAGTTGGAGCTTGATGTGAAAAAGATTGGTTGTGATTTTTTAAGTGCTGCAGGAAGAAAATTTATGCGCGGGCCAAGAGGAACAGGTTTTTTATATGTTTCTGATAAAGCTCTTGATGCAGGATTATCACCATCATTAATTGACATGCGTGGAGCAGACTGGATTGCAGCCGATGATTACAAAGTGCAGCCTGATGCCAAACGTTTTGAGTTGTTTGAATCATCGTGTGCATTGAAACTGGGATTGAAAGAAGCAGTTCGTTATGCTAATACAATAGGTTTGCAAAATATATATAATTACAATCAGCAACTAATAGAAAGATTGAGAAATAATCTATCTGCTCTTCCTGGTTTAACATTACTGGATAAAGGAAGTAACAGAAGTAACATTCTTACTTTTACATTGAATGATGCAAATCTTTCTGATGTGGAAAACCATTTAACTGTAAATAATGTATGCTACTCGGTTGGTTTCAGAAACTTCGCACTCATCGACTTCAACAAAAAAAATGTAGACTGGGCAATTCGTTTTTCACCACATTATTACAATACTTTGGAAGAAATGGATCGTGCAGCTGAAATAGTGAGGGAAATCAAAAAGATCTGATTTTTAATTTTTAATTTTAAATTTAAAAAACTATGTCGTATTGCAGAGCTATAGAAACAATGCAGGGTGATAAAAAAGAATTGCATAAAGCATATCATGATAAATTGTATGGATTTCCTATTCATGATGATGATGAATTATTCTGTCGTCTTATTCTTGAAATCAACCAGGCAGGACTGAGTTGGGAAACAATCTTAAAGAAAGAACAATCATTCCGCAAGGCTTATCACAATTTCAACATTAAAAAAGTTGCCTCTTATAATGAATCTCAAAGAGGACGATTGTTGAATGATGCAGGGATTATCCGCAACCGGTTAAAAATAAATGCAGCCATAGAAAATGCTAAAACAATTTTACAATTGCAGAAAGAATATGGTTCATTCGGAAAGTGGCTGGAAAATCATCATCCTAAAACAAAAGAAGAATGGGTGAAAATTTTTAAGAATACTTTTAAATTTACAGGAGGAGAAATTGTAAACGAGTTTCTAATGAGTATTGGATATCTGGAAGGTGCACATTCTCCGGATTGTAAAGTGTACAAACAGGTGTTAAAATCAAAACCTATGTGGCTGAAAAAATAGTACTGAGTACTGAGTACTGAGTGCTGGGTGCTGAGGAAGTAAGTATCTATAGAAAGTATTTGTCATCCTGAAAGAAACTTGTTGGGGTAAAAAGAATATCATATATCAAATCCAGCCACACCTGTTTATCGTATCTGCCATTAATGAGGAAACACATGATTCATATTATCAGGAAATGGACGGCCATATTGCTCCTGCTTTTTTTTGTGTCTTCAATTACCAATCCTGGTATTCCGGTTATTTACAGATTTGCTTCACAAAAAATATGGGAAGTATCACATCAACATAAAATTCAAAACTTTTCACCACGTTCCAATTTGCTCGGACTGCTAAATGAAATGCATGAGCATAATAAAGCAAAGAATACTATACCTGACATTTCCCTTAACACTATATCCTTTTCAGCAGCCACACTTTTACCCTTACTAAACTGCACATTTTCCACACCGGAAACTTTTCACGTATATGCCATGTATTCTTCCGATACAGAAACACCGGAACATGGTAACATTACTACACCACCTCCCGAGTTCAGCTAATGATTTTTTAATTGCATTTACAGCATGTTAATTTCTGATTATTAATCAGGATTTTCAATAGCTGTATTCTGCAATCCCCTTAAGGAGGCCGTATTTATCTGCCCACTATTATCATTACTAAAAATCAGATCAATTTATGAAATCAAAACTATCACTCTATATTGCAGTAATATTTCTTTTTTCCTTTACAAGCAATTCCTTTTCTCAAACAGCATCGTTG
>JBDTVD010000207.1:0-6669 GCA_040007375.1 Bacteroidota bacterium
GTGGCAGTAACTTCTATAGTCGCGAAAATGTCGATGGTGATTCCGATTGCAGTTGCAGTTTTTCTTTTTCATGATAGTATGAATACGATGAAAATAATCGGAATTTTACTTGCACTGGCAGCTGTTTATTTAAGCGGATCATCAGCAGATAATGATAAAAAAACTACCAGTCGCTGGTATTTACCACTACTTGTTTTCATTGGAAGCGGACTGGTTGATACGGCAGTTAATCTTGCACAACACTATTATATTAACGAATCCAATCAGCAACTTTACATCAGTATGATGTTTGCTTCAGCAGGAATTATCGGAACTGTTTTAAGTATTGTCAGTCACCGGAAAAAGAAAAACAGTTTATCCTTTGCAAGTGTTGCAGGCGGAATAATTCTGGGTGTGATCAATTATTTTTCACTTTACTTCCTCGTGAAATGCCTGGCAATTGGTATCGAAAGTTCCTTTGTATTTTCAGTGGTAAATCTCCTCGTTGTAATTATGTCTGCTGTTTTTGCATTCACTCTGTTTCGTGAAAAGCCGGATTTTCGTCGTGTAACAGGAATTGGTCTTGCCATACTTGCTATCATCGTACTCTATTATTAAGGATGATAACAGGATATTATACCATTGCTGCTCCAGGCGAAGGAGTTTATAAAGACAGAAGCAGCAGTTTTCTTTCTTACTGTTTTCCTGTTCATAACGATGATGAAGTAAAAACTTTTCTGCAGCAGGTGAAGAAAGCACATCCTAAATGCAATCATCATTGTTATGCATTCCGCATGAAACCGGATGGAAGTCATTATAGAAGCAGTGATGACAGAGAACCTTCAGGCAGCGCAGGCAAACCTATCCTTGGCCAGTTGTTAAGTCACCAGCTCACCAATACATTAATAGTAGTTGCCCGTTATTTTGGTGGCAGTTTATTAGGAGTACCAGGTTTGATCAATGCATACCGCAGTGCCGCAGAGAATGGAATTGAGAATTCGAAAATTATTTTTTGTACTGTAGATGTTGAAGTAAAACTTACATTTCCCTATTCTCTTCTGAATGAAATCATGCAGCTTTTAAAAAACAGTGCATTCCGTATTGTGTCTGAGGTTTATGGTGATACTGTTATGTTACAAATAATTTTGCCGGTGGAATCGTATCAGAAATTTTCCGACCAGCTTGTTGTATCTTCTTCAGGATACCAGGTTACTTCTGAAATCATTTCTACATCAGCTGTCTGATCAACCGGATTTCGCTTTCTTTGCAAACTACCTGTAAAAATTATGTTCGACCTCCTCCGAAAACTCTGTACTATTCATTCTCCTTCCGGAGATGAAAAAGACATCAGCACGTTTGTTTTAACTTACATAAATCAACATCAGTCATCGTGGAAATATCAGCCGCAATTATTTTATGGTGATGAATTCCAGGATTGCATCATTGCCGTTTTTGGCAAACCACGCACAGCAGTTTTTGCACATCTTGATAATATTGGTTACACCGTTCGTTACGGAAATGAATTAGTAAAGATTGGTGGTCCGCGATCAGTGAGTGGATATACACTTGTTGGAAAAGATAGTAAAGGTGATGTGGAATGTGAATTGGAAACTGATGAAGAAGGAATACTTTCTTATAAATACAATCGTGAAATTGACCGTGGAACAAATTTAAGTTTCAAAATGAATTTCCGTGAAGATGATCATTACATACAAAGTTGTTATCTGGATAATCGTTTAGGTGTTGCTGTTGCATTAACATTATGCGAAACATTAAAAGATGGCATCATTGTTTTTTCCTGTCGCGAAGAACACGGTGGTGGTTCAGTTCCTTTTCTTGCAAAATTTATTTACGAAAATTATAAAGTGAAAAACACCATCATTTGCGACATCACCTGGATTACACATGGTGTGGTGCATGGTAAAGGTGTTGCTTTGTCGATGCGTGATTCAGGATTACCAAGAAGAGCATATATATATAAACTGAAGGAGATATTAGAAAAGCATAACATTCCGTTTCAGCTGGAAGTGGAGAGCAGCGGAGGAAGTGATGGTAATGAACTGCAACGACAGCCATATCCCTTCGACTGGTGTTTTGTTGGTGCGCCGGAAGATTTTGTTCACACACCGGATGAGAAAGTGCATAAGGATGATGTAGCATCTATGCTGAATGCGTATCGTGTGCTGATGGAAAATCTTTAGCATTAAGACATAAGTATCAAGTATCAAGACAGGTTTTTCTGCGTAGGATAATTTTCTTTCCATAGCTGATTTATTTACCAAATCACTTAATCACCTAATCATTTAATCACTTAAAAAGTTCGGAGTGATTAGTTCGGAGTTCGGAGAAAAAAATTACTTCAAGATTCAATATTTAAGATGATCATGAGAAAACAGATCATTATGATTGTGATGATTTATTATGATTGAAATATTCTCAACTTCGACATTCGTTATTCCTTGTTCGCTATTCGATATTTTTTCACTTCATCACCTAATCACTTTATATATAAAATGGTTTCATCTTTTCCAGTAAATCTTCAGGAACAGAACATGGTCTTCCTGTTTTGGATTTTATAAAAACAAGAGTAGTTGTTGCTTTGTTCAACAGTTCACCATCTGCATTAAAAGTATCATACTCAAAATAAATCCGTGCTGTTGGCAATGATGGTATCTTTGTTTTTATTGTAAGCAGATCGTCGTAGTATGCAGGTTTTATGTACTTAATATTTAACTCCAGCACTGGTAACAAAATGCCTTCATCTTCCATCGTCTTATAAGTAATGCCTAATGATCGTAACATTTCCACTCGTGCTACTTCAAAATACTGAGCGTAATTTCCATAGTATGCATATCCCATCCGGTCTGTTTCCGAATAACGGACTCTCAATTGAATTTCTGTCTGTAACATAATAATCGGTAAGTGCTCAAAGTTGAGTAAAAAATAAACAATTTATTTTAGAAATTTCTGTTTGAATTACGTTATTTAACTATTATCATTGCAGAACAATAAAAATTTCCCTGGTAAAAATTACGTTTTAAAGATTAAGCTACTGCCATATCCTGAGATTCAAACTGTGGGCAGTAGACTGTTCCGGATGCTTTAAGGAACACTGTTGCTAAAAATAAGTGAGATTGCCAAGGAATGAGTAAAATATATTTTCTTTTTATTACCCCCTAAAAAAAACCGAAAATGCAAGCATTGTCGAAAAAATTTCAGAGGAAAATCGACCTGAAAAAAATATTTAATAATCAAGTCGAAAAAAATTTTTTTTTCATTTTTTTTTACACAATATTTGCCCTCACCGTCAGTAATTAATCTCAACAAAAGCAATCTTAACTTTTTCTAAAGAACAATTTAATTTGTTCAGTTAAATAATATGCAGAAAGAAAAAGAAATTAACCACGTTAGTAAAACCGCCGAAGAGGCCTGGAATAACTGCTTAAACCTAATCAGAGATAATGTAAGTCCTCAGAATTTTAAAACCTGGTTTGAACCCATCAAAGCTGTTAGGCTGAATGGTTTCACATTAACGATAGAAGTTCCAAGTCAGTTTGTTTACGAATGGCTTGAAGAGCATTACATAGGTCTGTTACGTAAAACAATTAAGCATGAGCTTGGTACTGAAGGAAGACTGGAGTACAGCATTGTAATGGAGAATGCATTAAACAATACAAAACCATATACAGTAAAGTTTCCTGCGAAGAGCAGCAACACATTAAAGAATCCAAGTGTTGCAATGCCTGTTAACCTTAATGGTGGCATTCGTAATCCTTTCATCATTCCCGGTTTAAAAAAGATTGATGTAGATTCTCAACTGAATCCAAATTACTCATTCGAAAATTTTATTGAAGGTGACTGCAACCGTCTTGCACGCTCTGCAGGTTTTGCTGTAACACAGAAGCCCGGAGGAACATCATTCAATCCATTACTTATCTATGGTGGTGTTGGTCTTGGTAAAACACATCTTGTTCATGCAATTGGTATTGAAATAAAAAACAATACGCCAGGTAAAACTGTTTTATATGTACCAAGTGATCGTTTCATGCATCAGTTCATCGATGCAGTGAAGAATAATTCACAAAATGATTTTGTACATTTTTATCAGATGATAGATGTATTAATCATCGACGACATTCAGTTCTTTGCCGGTAAAGAAAAAACACAGGATGTATTCTTCCAGATATTCAATCATCTTCATCAGAATAACAAACAGATAATTCTTACCTGCGATAAACCTCCTGTTGATCTTCAAGGTATGGAGCAACGATTGTTATCGCGTTTTAAATGGGGACTTGCTGCTGACCTTCAGGTACCTGATCTGGAAACAAGAATTGCTATCCTGAAAAAGAAAATGTACATCGATGGTATTGAACTACCTAATGACATTGCAGAATATATTGCTTTAAGTATTACTTCAAATATCAGAGAACTGGAAGGTGCATTAATTTCAATCATTGCTCAGTCATCTCTGAATAAGAAACCTATTACCATTGAACTTGCAAAACAAATGATTGATAAGTTCGTGAAGAATACGGTTCATGAAATATCAATTGATTACATACAGAAAATTGTTTGCGATTATTTCGAGCTTCCTCTTGAAATGCTGAAGAGCAAAACACGTAAGCGTGAAGTAGTTCAGGCTCGTCAGCTTGCAATGTATTTCTCTAAACAGTTTACTAAATCATCTCTTTCCAATATCGGATTGCATTGTGGTGGTAAAGATCATGCTACTGTATTGCATGCCTGCCGCACAGTAAACAATCTGATGGATACAGATAAGAAATTCAAATCACAGGTGCTTGATCTTCAGAAGAGGATTAACCTGTCAAGATAAATTACCCCAACCTGTAAAGAAAGCCCGCAGCAATTTTGTTACGGGCTTTTTTAATGAGATGAACTTTATCTTCTAAAAAAATTGAATTAAGAACATGAAAATCCTCATGGTTTGCCTCGGTAATATCTGCCGGTCACCTCTGGCAGAAGGAATATTAAAAGTACATCTGTCGAAAATTCCTGGTGAATTTCATATTGATTCTGCAGGAACAGGTGCCTGGCATGTTGGCTCACCACCAGATCCTCGTTCCATAGCTGCTGCACGTAAACAGGGAATTTCCATCTCCGATCAACGTGCACGGCAATTGAAGTCGAGCGATTTTGAAGAGTTTGATTTGATCTTTACAATGGATGAATCCATTCATATCGACGTAAAAAAACTAACTTCTCATCCTGCTTACCATGCAAAAATTCACCTGCTCCGAACATATGCCGGAGACACTGATTCTAAAGTCCCTGATCCTTATTATGAGAGTGATGAAGCCTTTGACAATGTCTATTCACTCATTGATGCAGCCTGTGTGAAAATAGCTTCGGCAATTCAAAATGAACAGAGAAAAACAACAGGTAAACATTGATTGAAAATCAGGCTTTTCCCTTTGGAAAATAAATTTATCTTTGCGGCTCTTAAAAAATTCCATTAATGGCGCAAGTGAAAGAAGACAACATCGATATCTCTGAGAAAATTGGTAATGCAGAACGTTATGTTACCGATAATAAGAAGAGCCTGACCATTATAGCTAGTGCTGTTGTTGGTGTGATTGCAGTATATCTCGGATACCAGCAATTCATTGTTAAACCACAGGAAGAAAATGCACGTAAGGAAATGTATGTTGCAGAACAGTATTTCAGTAAGGACTCTTTGAACCTGGCTATTAATGGTGATGGCAGTTTCCCTGGCTTTAAAGAAATCACTGAGAATTATGGTTCCTCACAATCCGGTAACCTGGCTCAGTATTACTTAGGAATGAGTTACCTCAAAAAAGGTGAATACGACAAAGCAATTGAAACTTTAAAAGCATATGATGCAGAAGATGATGTAACAGGTGCTCTTGCATTAGGTGGTATTGCAGGTGCTCAACTGGAACTCGGACATCTTGATGAAGCACTTGACTATTACAAGAAAGCTGCTGACTGGGATGAAAACAATTTCACAAAACCAATTTTCATGATGAAAAGTGCAATGGTTTATGAGATGAAAAAAGATTACAAATCAAGTCTTGATATTTACAAGCAGGTAAAAGCAGAATTTCCGAACAGCAGCGATGCACGTGATATTGATAAATACATCGGACGTGCAGAAGCATTATCCGGTTCAGAAAAATAATAGTGAATTTCCTTCCTTTACAAGCAACCCTGAACCGGTTGCTTTTTTTTTATATTTCAGTTTAATAAAATAAATTTACATCATGTCAACAGCTCATCATCTTTCCTCGTATTCAGCAAACGAACTTCCGTCTGCAGCAGGTTTTAATTTTGCTATTATTACTGCAGAATGGAATTCAGAAATAACAACTGCTCTTAAAAATGGTGCATATGATTTATTAATTGAATGCGGAGCAACAAAGGAAACGATACTTACTGTTACCGTTCCGGGAAGTTTTGAGTTAACTGCAGCAGCAACAATGATTGCAGCAAAAAATTGTTGTGATGTAATCATTTGTCTGGGTTGTGTTGTACAAGGTGAAACACGACATTTTGATTTTATATGTAATGCTGTTGCAAATGGATTATCTGCAGTAAGTATTCAGCATAATGTTCCGGTGATTTTCGGAGTGTTAACTACCAATACCATGACACAGGCTGCAGAACGTTCAGGTGGTGCATTATGTAATAAAGGAATTGAAGCTGCTG
>JBDTVD010000208.1:0-6632 GCA_040007375.1 Bacteroidota bacterium
AAAACTTCCCCACAGAAGGTGCACTCTTTTTTTAAGATCAGACTTATTAACAGACTATGCTGTTTGAATTCCCTGCATCCGACAGTAACAATTAAAAAATTGCCGGTTGAAGTTTAAAATGGATGAAACAACTGAACGAAACTATTCTAGTATATAAAAATCCTGTCTGTTGTGGATCCATGGCATTTATTACAACCTCCGTTGGTAATAGGTTCCAGCATATTTTCACTGTTTCCTGCCGGTGATGTTATTGTTGGATAAAGTCCTTTTCCCCAATTAACAGCACGACCTGTATAAAAATTTCCTTTACCATCTGAAACCAGGGATGTAACTAACTCCCCTTTTGCACCGGCTTCTGTATATAAATCAATTACACATCCGGGAAAAGTAGTTTTTAAATCATCAGAATATGCAGTACCACCAATATTAAAACATCCTTCCCCATCACCACCTGCAGTATGACAATTCATGCAATTAAGTCCCATATTATGACTTTCCCTGCTTCCGGCAGAACTTGTTCCTGTTTTACCATGGCATCCATGTTTACAGGAAATCACCGTCATAGAAATTATATAAAGTACAGCAAGCAATAATAACCTGACAGGTAATCGTTTCATATTTCCTTATTTCAGAGTTTAAAAGTAACGCATTATAATATTCCTTCTGTTATAGTTCTTTCCCAATGAGTATAAAGGAACCTCGAGTTAATTAATTATCACTTTGACTCAGAAAAAAATCACTTAGTTTATGAACCTATCAAAATCAATCAATGAAAGTTAATTGATATTTTTACTTCGTGAAAATTTTTAATTCCCTTGACGGTTTTAACAGCAGTAAACCCGTATTGACAATTGGTACTTTTGATGGTGTTCATATAGGACATCAGAAAATCCTTTTCCGGTTAAAAGAAATTGCTGATGAAATAAATGGTGAAGTAACACTGCTTACGTTTCATCCACATCCACGACTGGTTCTTTATCCTTCTCAAAATGATCTGCAACTGCTCACAACACAAAATGAGAAAGCTGCATTGCTGAAAAAATATGGTGTGAATAATCTGGTGTTTATGCCTTTCACACATGAATTTTCACGACTTAGTTATGAGGAATTTGTAAAGCAGGTTATTGTTGAAGGTATTAATGCGCATGTTGTTGTAATTGGTTATGATCATCATTTCGGACATAACAGAGAAGGCGGACTGAAACAACTGCAATTGCTTTCTAAGATTTATTCATTTCGAGTGGAGGAAATTCCTGAGCAGGATATTGATTATGCAGCAGTGAGCAGCACACGCGTGCGTAAAGCATTATTAGCTGGTGATGTTGCCAGTGCAAATCAACTACTGGGACATGCTTATTCGATCACCGGAAAAGTGATTCATGGTAATCATATCGGGCGTGAACTTGGATTTCCAACGGCAAATCTGCTTGTTGAAGAACATAAACTGATTCCTTCCAATGGTATTTATGCTGTTAAAGTTTTTGTTGATGAAGAAGAGTTTAATGGCATGTTAAGCATTGGCACCAGACCCACATTTGATAACGGCAACAGAAGTGTGGAAGTGAATATTCTGGATTTTAACCGTGACATTTACGATAAAGAAATCACCATTGAACTGCTGCATTATTTAAGAGAAGAAGTTCGTTTTAATGGTAAGGAAGAACTTATTGAACAAATGAAGAAAGATAAATTACTGACGATGGAACTTTTATCCTGAACTTTGCGTTTAATAATAGTTGATCATCCTGAAATTGAAAAATCTGTTTCATTTTAAATTGTCTGCCTGCTTTTTTAATGCAGTATTATTTATGCTGTGCAATGTATCTGTTGCATCAGCACAAGTAACAGTAGACACTCTTTTCCTGATGAATCAGAAAGTTTATCACAACCTGGAAGAAGCACTTGCCCAACCTGATTCCGTATATATACTGGATCTCAGCCGTACTAAACTGGAAGAATTTCCGGTGAGTGTTTTCACTCTTCCCAACCTCCGTATTCTCGACCTTTCAAGAAATAAAATAAAGGAAATTCCTGTTTCTTTAACAGCACTTTCTCACCTCAACGGATTAAATATCTCGAACAATAAAATAAGCAGATTACCCTCATCCATCGGCGATCTCACAGATCTTATTTCATTACAGTTAAACAGGAATATTATTGATTCTATTCCCGTTGAAATCAGTTACCTGAAAAACCTGGAAGTATTGGAATTATGGGACAATGAAATTGCTTTTATTCCGGAAGAGATAAAAGGATTATACAATCTCAAAGTGCTTGAATTGCGGGGTATTTTATTTAATGAAGAAGAGCAGAATCGTATAAAAAGTCTTTTGCCTGAAGCAAATGTTTATATGTCGCCAAGCTGCAATTGCAAGTATTAAGTTACCAGAAAACACTTCATTACTTTTACCTGATTTTCCTTCTGCTTCCCATTTATATTTTAAAGTAATTCATAAACCCTGTCCTATTTTCGAATACAAGGATTACACATTCTGTCTTATTCTTTTTAGCTCCACTTCACGATTACTTTGCATTGTTAATCTATTCCAAAAAAGATTACAATGGAAAAGAAAGAAAGTAAGAGGAACATAAAACACGAAAATAAATCGTTGCTTCAATCAGATGGTTCAGTAATGATCATCAATGATTCTGTTCTGGAAACGCATTATCTTTTATCCTTTATCAATAAGTGTGGCATTGAAGGAAAAATCCTTACACAGAAATCTGCATGGGTTGCATTGGAATATTTGCAGCAGGAATACAAAGCAGGTAAGTCGTTACCGAAACTGATTATTCTGGATATGCAGATGCCGGAATTGAATGGATGTGATTTCCTGGAAGCATTTCAGGAAGTGCCTGAACTGATCAAAAATTATTGTTCTATTGTAGTAATAAATGCGGGTGAAGAAAAATGCTATCATGATAAAATTATGCAATTCCCACAGGTGAAATATTATCTCACAGATACACTTTCACTGGAGGTGATAGAAAGAATGATTCCGATTCTTATAAATATCGGAAGATAAGTACTGAAGAAAAAGTGGTTGTTTTCATTGGTTTATTTAACACCGGCTGATTATTCTCCGGTGTTTTTTTATTGCTTAAAATTTTTAAAAATAAAAAAGGCGGGAGTTGCCCGCCTTTTTCTTTTGTTAACCGGCAATTAAGAAAGTTGCTTGTTAATAAGCTTTGTCATTTCGAACATGCTTACAGTTTTCTTTCCACCGAATACTTTTTGAAGAGCAGCATCAGCATTGATGTTACGTCTTTCTTTTGCATCCTGCAGTTTGTTTTTCTTAATGTACTCCCATACTTTTTTAACTACTTCTGTACGTGGAAGTGGCTTGCTGCCAACAATTGCAGAAAGATGATCACCGATGTTCATGGCTTTCATGAAAGCAGGATTCGGAGCTCTTTTAGTTTTTACTTTTACTTTTTTAGGAGCAGCAGCTTTTTTAGGAGCAGCTTTCTTTGCAGCAGCTTTTTTAGGAGCAGCAGCTTTCTTTGCAGCTTTTTTAGGAGCAGCTTTTTTTGCAGCAGCTTTTTTAGGAGCAGCTTTCTTTGCAGCAGCTTTCTTCGCAGCTGGTTTTGATTTTTTAGTTGCCATCTTTTTGATTAATTGTTAATGATGTTTATGAGGGTAAATGTAGTGCTCCTTTACTCTGAACGCAGAGTACAAAAAGGAACTTATTAACAGTTTTTCACTCTTGATTGTTAGTTTTTTCACTCGTAAAACAAGTTGAAAACAACCGCTTTTACCTCTGAAAACAAGCATAAAATGTATTTCACAAAATTAAAATAAATCAACATTTTCAGAGGAGAAAATGCTTTTTTAAACGATGAAAATGAAATACTCCCAATGAAAACAACAGTCAACTATATATATGATCGTCTTCACATAAAAATTGTTAATTACTCTAAACGTCACATAATCTGTCAATGCTGATTTATGATGTTCTGCAGGAATGCAACAACAGGAAAACCGGTTAATTACTCTGTGAAAGAAGTAACATTAATGCTTCTTCTGTTTTTCCTTCCGCCAATAACTGATGTGCTGCCAGATGCAATATATCTCCTTTATGCGATGGATCATCATTAACGGCATTGGTTAGTTTCTTTACATCATCACGTTCACTGTAGGCTTTTAAAACTTCTGCTGAAGGCATTTCTTTACTGTTACCCAGTAACCCCAAATCATTTCCTGTTAGTATTTTACTTGTCCTTACTGATTCTGGTAATAAATCAATTCCCATTCCAGCAACAGCAAGTGGCTTCTGAACTTCAAACAATCCTTTGGCTGCACGACTGTACCAGTTACCTCCAAGCCTTGCAACCTGGTCAATTTTTACAGGATCAATTTTCTGATTTTCATCCAGCACATCATCATTGATATGCATTAACAGTATTTCACATAAAACAAGATTAGCAGCACCACCTCTCACTCCCGTCTGTATTACCTGCATCACTTTACATTCCATTTGTACTGGCGATTCTTTCACACGAAATGGTTTTATCAACTCCGATGCAACAGGAGTAAAACCAGCTTTCACAAATTCATTTACTCCTTTTGCATATTCTGAACTGGCAAGTGATGTCTGCTGCACCATGGAATAACTAACAACGTTAATTACTACCTCATCCACTTCTCTGATATTATCCAGTGTGTTTTTAGTACCACCTGTTCTTCCACTTAATGCAGGACTGAATATCAATAGTGGCGGATTGGAACCGAATGCATTAAAAAAACTGAACGGACTCAGGTTTGGATTCCCGTTTTTATCAATAGTGCTGGCAAATGCTATTGGTCTTGGAGCAACAGCACCCAGTATGTAAGCATGAAATTCAGAAGGCTTGTATTTTTTAGGATCAATGATCATGATATACTTATATATAAATGTATGCGGCTAAAATAGGCTTTACATCTTTCCTTACCTCTGTATGGAAAAATCTTCTACTTTTGCGGCCTTATCAGGTTCTTTACCTTTCTAAATTATTATTCGCTGCGGACGTGGCGTAATTGGTAGCCGCACCAGACTTAGGATCTGGCGGAGCGATCCGTGGGGGTTCGAGTCCCTTCGTCCGCACTCTATTTCTTTACTGTTTTTACAGTAAAAGATCAGTTGTTGCTGTATTCATTTGCTTTGCCCCTTCAGGGGCTGCTTCAACTGTATTTCAAACTTATTAATTATCAAAAGAAAGTTATGAATATTAAACAGGAACGCATTGATGATCTCAATGCAGTGTTGAAAGTAAGTATCACACCCGACGATTATAAAAAGTCGGTAGACGATGCATTACGGAAATACTCCAAGAAAGTAAATATGCCTGGCTTCCGTCCGGGTATGGTGCCTCTTAACCTCGTACGCAAAATGTATGGCAAATCAGTTCTGGCAGATGAACTCAATAAACTGGTTGCTGATTCAGTGGATAAATACATCACTGAAAATAAGATCGAAATCTTAGGGAATCCTCTTCCAAAATCAGAGAATGAGATTGATATGAATTGGGAGAATCCTGCCGATTTTGAATTTGCATTCGACATGGGACTGGCACCGCAATTTGATTTAACCATTCCTCCTGCTCACCAGTTTACTTCTTATGAACTGGAAGTAAATGATGCAGATATTAATTCAGAAATTGAAAGACTACAACGTCGTCATGGAGATTATATCAATCCGGAAGTGAGTGATGCGGAATGTTCATTATACGGAACTTTTACTGAAGTAGATGCTGCAGGTAATGTTGTTGCAGATGGAATATCGAATCAGTCGTTTATATTAATTGAGAAGGTAGTTGACTTTGATATTAAATCTTCTCTAATTGGATTGAAAGCTGGTGACAGTGTAGTATTTAATCCGATGACTGCCATGAAGAATGAAACAGATGTAAAACATTTGCTTGGACTGAAACCGGAAGAAACCGTTGATGCATCTAAATCATTCCGCTTTGCAATAGAACGAATTAATAAAGTAACAAAGGCTGAATTGAACACTGATTTTTTTACAAAGGTTTATGGCGATGAAAATGTTGCTGATGAAACTGCATTCCGTGAAAAAATAAAATCAGAAATAGCACAGAGTTATCGTTATGAAAGTGAACATAAGTTGAAACATGATGTAGAAGATTATTTTATTCATGAATTAAATATTAATCTTCCTGATGAATTTCTGAAACGCTGGATTAAACATTCCAATGCAAAAATAACGGATGAGCAACTTGCAACCGAGTATACCACTTACTCACGCGATCTGAAATGGAGAATGGTGGAGAACAGAATTTTCAAAGATCAGAACATGACGATTGAGAAGGAAGATATGGAGAGTTATGCCCGTCATTATATAATGGATCAGTATGTACGTTATGGTCAGGCACATCTTATCACTGATGAAAAACTAAATGAAATGACAGAGAAGTTTCTTCAGAATACAGAAAACATTCAACGTATTATAGAAAATGTTTCATCACGCAAAGTATTTGATTATTTAAATCTATCATTAAATAAAAAAGTACAACACATCAGTTATGATGACTTTATGCAGATGCTGAAAGAACATGTTCATTAATAGTTTTGAGTTCGGAGTTTTGAGTTCGGAGTTTTGAGTTCGGAGTTTTGAGTTCGGAGTTTTGAGTTC
>JBDTVD010000209.1:0-6565 GCA_040007375.1 Bacteroidota bacterium
TGATAATAAATCCTGGATTACTACTTTTTCCGGAAGCTCAGTGATGCAGGTGTTTGATGCTGCAACGGATGAATTGAAATTTAACATTCCTGTTGACACTGGAAACTGGAGTACATTTTCTATCAGTAATGATTCAAGAAAAGCATATACATGTAATTATACTACCGGTAAAGTAAGTGTAGTGGATCTTGAAGCAGGAATGGTTATTAATTCATTTACCGTTTCTGATTCTATTCATGGTATCGATATTAATTCCACCAACGATACTTTATATATAGGACTGAATGTAAGTGCAGGAGTAATGTATAAAGTACCGGTTAATGATCCTAACAATTCTCAAACTGTTTATCTGTATGGCAGTGGTACCAACATTTTTCTAAAGCCGCATGAAATTAAGTTCAGACCGGATTATGCTTATTATTTTGTTACCTGTGAAGGGCCTGGCGATGATGAAGTGTGTGTTTACAGAGCTGATCTTGACCTGCTGGAAAAGGAAATTGAAGTTGGAAACAATCCATCTCAAATGGCAATGTCGGCGAAACAGGGATTGCTCTTCGTTACCTGCATGGGAGATCAGTATTTTCCTGGAATTACAGGATCAGTGAGTGTTATTGATATGAATTCATTCCGCGAAATAAAAAGAATACAGGTAGGATGGCAGCCTTATGCTCTTGTTGTTGATGATGAAGCAGGATTGGTGTATGTAGCAAATAGAAATTTCCAGGGAACAGGTACGATGCCTTATTATCCTTCTGCTTGTAACGGCCGAAACGGAAATCTTTCTGTTATTGATATCGCTACACTTCAGGCAAAACCGGATATATATACTGAGTTTTCAGTAGATCCGTTTGGAATAGCAATCCGGTACTGATTATTTTTTCTTTACAGGCTTTTTGAAAAGATGCAGCTCCTTTGTTGCATAATTAATTACTGCCTTATATTTTTTCAGAATATCTCCGCCCAATACTCCATCAACAGGTTTCTTGTTTATAAGAGCGTAACTGTTGTTCACATGAATCATGTCGAGCAATACCAGTTCCTTCTTTACTATAGTGAAATCACCTATCTCCAGTTTCTCACTAATAAAAATATGGCTTTCCATAGAGGAAGATCCTATGCCGCTGCTATGACCATCACTCTTCTCAAATTTTTTCTGAGTGGTGAACCGCATCATCCTGTTCATGTCAAGTACAGTCTGTGAAGCACCTGTGTCAAGTACCAATCGTGCAGTTTTTGAATTTATTTTAACATTTACAATCAGGTGAATTCCGTTTGGCGGGATAAAAACAGATTGTAATTTTATGATGTTCTTTTTCATTTTATATATATAAAAAAACCGCAGTAAATAATATTTTCTGCGGTTTTTAAATGATTATAATGGAGTTATTATTTAACTGCTTCCTGCATTTTGTCAAGTACTTCCATCACTTCCTTAACCGCTTTTGCAGAACCCTGCAATAATTGCATTTCATCTGCATTCAGTTTAAGTTCGATGATTTCCTCAATGCCTTTGCGACCTATTTTTACAGGAACGCCCAGGTAAATATCTTTCATACCATACTCACCATTTAACAATGCACAGCAAGGATAAATACGTTTCTGATCGCGCAGAATTGCTTCTACCATTTGTGCAGCAGCAGCACCCGGAGCATACCATGCTGAAGTTCCCATCAGGTTAACCAGTTCTCCACCACCAGATTTTGTACGCTGAACAATTGCATCCAGCTTTTCAGTACTGATCAATTCTGTTACCGGAATACCTGCAACAGTTGTATAACGTGGAAGCGGTACCATAGTATCTCCATGTCCACCCATTAAAACGGCCTGAATATCTTTTGGAGAAACATTTAATGCTTCAGCCAGAAATGCTCTGTAACGTGCAGTATCCAGAATACCTGCCATTCCGAAAACCCTGCTGGAGTCAATACCGGCAGTGAGGTAACTGCAATAGGTCATAACATCCAGAGGATTACTCACCACTATTATAATTGTATCCGGCGAGTGTTTAATCACATTCTCAGTAACTGATTTTACAATTCCTGAATTGGTAGCTATTAAATCATCGCGGCTCATACCTGGTTTACGAGGTAATCCGGATGTTATAACAACTACATCTGATCCAGCTGTTGCCGTATAATCATTTGTTGATCCTGTAATACGGGTATCATACAGGTTGATTGGTGCAGTCTGCCACATATCAAGTGACTTTCCTTCAGCAGTTCCTTCTTTAATATCAAGTAAAACCACTTCATTACAAAGTTCTTTTTGAGCAATTACGTTTGCACAGGTAGCACCTACGTTCCCGGCACCTACAACAGTTACTTTCATTTTTTCTGATTCTTTAATTAGATGGCGCGAAGGTATAAAAAACCTTCTTCCATTTAAATTTTCGGAAAATTCTAAATCTTAAAATTAAAGGTTAAAAATTTCTGACTGGGATTCGGGTTGAACAAGGCATTTAAGACAATTAGCGGCTGTTAGACAAACCAACATGACTTATCTCAGTTTTTTCATATGAAGCAAGTTCTGCAGGGTTAACTTTATCCGGAATAAGAAAAAAATTATATATATAACTAATGGATTTTCATTAAAAGCAGTTCTGCAGAAAGTGATCATTTCTTTCACTATAAAACCAGAGCCTGATAAAAAAATTTACATTAACCGGAAAAAGGAAATCAGCAGTACGTATAAACAGGAATTCTGTAGCTTAAATTTGTTAGTGATGAAGATAACTAAACCTGGTGCTTTATGATTCTGTTTATTAATAATTACACTTCATTATTGAATTCAGAATTTCAGATTGTGAATTCTGTTCCACAAAATTTTATGGATGTTGTGGATATTGTGAGTGATTTTGATTTTGTTCTAACAGCAAAATTTGAATGGCATAGTAATTTCTATACGGTAACATAATTAATTTAATTCACTTTAAAACGAGATATTATGAATTTATTCTTTAATCCTTCGCTAAACGAATTGAGAAATCTTCTCTCACGTACAAATAATGAAACTGATGTTCATCACATAGTTGTTGATTATGATGGTGAAGTTTTAATTGACCCGGAACTGCAACAGCCGGAGTTGAATCTCGACAGATTTAAATTCAAATTGAATCTGTATGATCGTCCGAAAAATTTTATAAAAAATAAGTCTGATAAATTACGTGCACTGTTTAATAGTCTGAAGGAAGGCTGGGAAGCTCCTGAAGATGCATATAATGCAGAAGGAGCGGTTAATTAACCGCTCCTTCTTATTTTTTATATTTCTAAGATTTATAATTACGCATCCACTTTTGCATAACGTGCATTCTTTTCAATGAATTCACGGCGTGGTGGAACATCGTCACCCATCAGCATTGCAAAAATACGATCTGCTTCTGCAGCACTATCTATAGTTACCTGGCGTAATGTTCGTTTTTCAGGATTCATTGTTGTTTCCCAAAGTTGTTCAGCATTCATCTCACCCAAACCTTTATATCGCTGTGTATTAACAGAAGTTTCTTTTCCTTCACCTGCAATCTGTTTAATTGCCACCTGACGTTGTTCTTCTGTCCAGCAATATATTTCTTCTTTTCCCTTTTTAACAAGATAAAGCGGAGGAGTAGCAATATATATATACCCCTGCTCAATTAACTCTTTCATATGTCTGAAGAAGAAAGTTAATATCAATGTGGTGATATGACTACCATCCACATCAGCATCGGTCATGATTATTATTTTGTGATAGCGTAATTTTACTATGTTTAAAGCACGTTCATCTTCTGGTGTTCCTTTACTTACTCCCATTGCTGTAAACATATTCCGGATTTCCTCATTATCGAAAATCTTATGTTCCATTGCTTTTTCCACATTCAGAATTTTACCTCGTAGTGGAAGAATTGCCTGGAATGCACGGTTACGACCTTGTTTTGCCGTACCACCTGCAGAATCTCCCTCGACAAGATATAATTCACAAGCTGCAGGATCACGTTCAGCACAATCACTTAGTTTTCCGGGTAAACCGCCACCGGTAAAAGCACCTTTACGTTGTACCAGCTCGCGTGCTTTTCGTGCAGCCATCCGTGCTGTTGCAGCAAGTATTACTTTATTTACAATGTTACGTGCATCACGTGGATGTTCTTCCAGGTAATTGGCAAGCATCTCACTTACGGCTGCATCAACAGCACCAATCACTTCATTATTCCCAAGTTTTGTTTTAGTCTGACCTTCAAACTGCGGTTCCTGTACTTTAACAGAAATAACAGCAGTCATACCTTCACGAAAATCATCACCACTTATTTCAAACTTTAATTTGGAAAGCATGCCTTCTTTCTCCGCATAATTTTTCAATGTACGCGTTAAAGCTTTTCTGAAACCGGCAAGATGAGTTCCTCCTTCATGCGTGTTGATGTTGTTTACGTAAGAGTGAATATTCTCATTATAAGAAGTGTTGTAATGCATTGCAACTTCAACAGGAATATTGTTCTTCTCACCTTCCATGTAAATTACATCATCAATGAGTTTCTCACGTGCAGCATCCAGAAATTCAACAAATTCAGGTAATCCTCTGGTGCTGTAAAAAAGTTCGCTATTAAGTGGTTGTCCTTCTGCATCCATTTCACGCAGATCTGTTAAGGTGATTTTGATTCCCTTATTCAGGAAAGCCAGTTCACGCATACGTGATGCAAGTGTATCATAATGATAAACAACACTCATAAAAATGGTAGCATCAGGCATAAAGGTTACTGTGGTTCCCGTTTTATCTGAATCACCTATTACCTTAACATCATATAATGGTTTGCCAATAGAATATTCCTGGCGGCTGTTTTTGCCATCACGGAATACATCCACCTGCAGGTGACTTGAAAGTGCGTTAACACAACTCACACCCACACCATGTAATCCTCCTGAAACTTTATAAGAATCTTTATCAAATTTACCACCAGCGTGTAATACCGTCATTACCACTTCCAGTGCAGACTTTTGTTCTTTCGTATGCATGGCTGTTGGAATACCACGGCCATCATCTATTACTGTTATACTGTTGTCGGGGTTAATATTAACGAGGATATTCTTGCAATAACCTGCAAGAGCCTCATCAATGGAGTTGTCAACTACTTCATACACCAGATGATGCAGACCTTTAAATCCGATATCACCAATATACATTGCCGGACGCTTACGTACAGCTTCGAGACCTTCCAGAACCTGGATACTGTCTGCGGAATAGTCATTATTCTTCTGTTCTTTTTCTAGCACTTGTTCGCTCATTTTTGTGGGAATATTTATTCAGGAATCTTGTTTTTTCCTGCTTGTCTTTAGGGCCTGATTTTCAATGCAAAACATCGTCAAAAGAAGCTTTTTTCAGATTGTAACAAAGATACTTTTTTTCCTCGTAATAACATAAGAAAATAGTGCTTGTTTGTTAATAAGATACCAACCTTTTGCGTTAATAAGTTTTGGTGAATATGTTCTTCGTTTTTTATATATCAATTATATTGTTTCGAGGCATTTTTACAGGCTTTCAACAACTTCAATCTGCACGTTACTTATCGCTAATTTTGTATGCACAGCTATGAAAATAAAAGAATTTGTATTTAATCCCTTCCAGGAGAACACTTATGTAGTGTATGATGAAACTAAAGAATGCATTATCATCGATCCTGGTTGTTATGATGTTACAGAGTTTGAGGAATTGCGCAACTTTATTTCTTCCGCTGAACTGAAGCCTGTTGCTTTATTAAACACGCATTGTCACATCGATCATGTATTCGGCAATTATTTTGTTGCTGATGAATATGGTTTGAAGCCACAGATTCATCCTAATGAAAAACAGATATTGCTTTCCATGTCTGCTGTAGGTGAGATGTATGGTTTAAATGTGACGGAATCTCCGGAGGCGGAAATGTCGCTGGCAGATAATGCTAACTTCCGCTTCGGAAACACGGAATTGAAAATGATATTTGCTCCCGGCCATAGTCCTGGCAGTATTTGTTTTTATCATGATGTCTCAGGCCAGTTGATCGGTGGTGATGTGTTATTCCAGGGCAGCATAGGCCGGTCTGATTTGCCAGGCGGTGATTTCCACACATTACTTCAAAGCATCCGCGAAAGGCTTTTTATTCTGCCTGATGAAACGGTAGTTTATCCCGGCCATGGACCACAGACTACTATCGGTTATGAGAAAAAGTTCAACCCGTTTTTAACAGATGCTGCATCTTATACTTCCTGATGAAAATTCCGGTTATGATTGAAAAAACAAAATTCAAAGGTGTAACAATGATTATTGCATTACTAATGTACTGCTCTGCATTGTCTGCTCAGAAATATACATTGTCACCACAGAATATTGATGATCCGGGATTCGAATATGTGAAAGTGATTGGTCAGGATGACGGTGGATTTTATCTCTTACAAAGTAACCTGACGCTTAATTCACAACGCGACAGGATTGGATTCAGGAATCGTAAATATAAAATCAGTTATTATGATTTTAATCTAAACCAGCATTGGAATAAACGGCTGGAGGATGATGCTGATAATTACAATATAGATGTAGTAACTATGTTTAACGGACATCCTTTGAT
>JBDTVD010000210.1:0-6555 GCA_040007375.1 Bacteroidota bacterium
GGACTGATCGTTAATCCTTCATCACTGCTGGAATTAATACCTAAACTTCCTGACAAAGGTCCTTTCATTTGATCTCCGCCACTCAAGGATAAATTAAGTCCCTGTTCAGCTCCCCATCCTTCATAGTTATTCCACTTCAAACCCATAGTATAACCTATACCAAGTTTCAGCTTTCCATTACCGAACAATTCAATTCCAACACCGGCATTAACACCAATGGTTTTATTTTTTTTCATGTTGGATTCCTTGTTGATAGCTTCACCTTTGAAATCATCAGGAATACCACGCACACCTCTGTTTACAACACCAGGATTTAAATTCCAGCCAAGTCCAACCCAGCTTGCTTCCTGATCCATTGTAATGTTGGATGCATATATTAAATTGATAGGATAACCTTCAACATCAAGTAGCGGAATATTATATTTAAAATCGCCGGTGAAGAGATCTACCATATCAGAAGTGCTGATAGGTTGAAAACTCTGCACTTCGGGTTGTGAAGGGCCTCCCGTTAATGCATAAGCAACTGTGGGAAACATAATGTTATACAGCATTGTAAATGCTAACAACATACTTAGTGCCTTCCTGAATCGGCTAAAACCTGCTTTTCTCATACAAGATTATTTTAAGAAATTACTTCAAGCTGTGGAATGGTTTGTAAATCGGCAGGGAGAAATGTGAACTTGATAATTCCCTTACCAAATAATTTATCATGAAACACAATTGTTTTTTCGTGCATTAAATCAGCACCTGTGTTTTTAAATCCTAATAAAATTGTTGCAAACGGAACTATGTCATATACTCTTTCAAAATGATGCATCACACATTCAAGTGTGTCTTTGCCATCAATCAATTGTATATCCTGGTTCACTTTAAATGCGAGGTATTTTATCCGCTCTTCATACTCAGCACCGGAACTCAATGCATATTTTAATAATTCACCATTCGCTTTATCAATCTCAATGCGCAAATCAAAATATTGCATGCCATCCAGTTCCTCTCTTCTCCTTTTATATTCAGCAGCATTAATTTTTTTTCCTCCGGTTTCCAGCGCAATTACATAATCAACCGGTTTGTATTTTATAGAATATGTTACTTCATCAATCGTTTTGCTTTTAAGAAGTCCATGATCCATATTCACAACATACTTCTGTAACTCAGTTCCATTAACAGGTCTGTTATCACTGCTGATGAAAACAGATTTTATCTTACTTAAAAAAGTTGTTTCCTTCCTGTCATCATTGCAGGAAGAAAGAATAAAAATTGATAAAATTACAAGCACCTGTTTCATCTGCATCATTTAATTCCTTTGTACTTCGCGTTTATATATTCCAATACTTCTGCTGTGATTTCCAGTTTCTTATCTCCATACATTAAAGATCCGTTACTGTCATTTCCATATATATAATCATAACCCTTAGCTGCACCATAATCTCTTACATATTGATTCAGCTGATCAAGTATTTCTTTGTCATATTGAGCACTCAGTTGCTTGTTATCTTCTTCAAACTCTCGCGCCTTCTGCACAAAAAATTCTCTCTTAGTCTGAAACTCTGCTGCCTGATCATCAGAAATAGATTTCATTGCGCGTAATTTTGTTTCCATCAACTTAAGACCTAATTCCAGGCTATCCGTTATTTTTTTCCTTTCATCACGAACAGAAATAAACTTCTTTTCCAGTTCCTTTTTAAGATCAAACTTCTGATACACATCATGTATATCAATATAACCAGACTTAGGACGCGTAACAATACTATACACCACTCCTGCGGCTACCAGCACGATAGCCAACCACACTATTCCACGATTCATATATTTATTCTACTTTGAATTTCAGTAAATACTTTTCTTTCTTTTCATTAAAAACTTCCAACAGATAAAAACCATCCTTCAAATGAAGTTCGTCAACATTAATTTCATAGGCGTTGGAACCATTACTCTTGTAATTCAATGCGAGATCATTACTTTTTTGATTCTTCGCTAAAACAGAAACTTCTTTATTAAACTTATCTTTTATTTTGATCTCCAGTTTTCCACTGCTGTTATAAGCTTCTCTGAAGCGGAAAAATACTTTACCATTATTGGAGGTGTAAAAAGAAGAACTTAGTGTGGTACTTAATTCTCCGTATTTATAATCTTTGGTATCCGGTTCATCTGACAGTGTAAACTTCCACACTTCAGTTTGATTTACTACTCTTCCATTAATTGATTTTGTAACCTGCCAGCAATATGATTTCCCCTTTTCAAGATCAGGTGCATTAACAGGATAAATTACCGAATGTGATGTAAGTGCGTTTTTACTGAACAACAGTGGATTTGCAGCCATTGCAGCTTCCGCATTTTGTCCTTCATGCATTTGTGTTACTACAATGCGATAATCCTCTGCTCCTGTATTATTTGCAAAAGGCTCATTGTGGGTCCAGACTAAAACAGGATGATTTGTTTCAATTATATCATCATCAAAAGGACTTACCAGGCTCATCGATAAATCTTTTTCAACAGAAATTTCATCACAGTACTCAGCACCATCAGTCAACTCAGGATTGGTAGAATTTATCAATCGAAGACAGCATATATAATTTCCTGAGGAAAGCCGATGGAATGTTTTTATAAATCCGGCAGCATCACTGTTACCATAAACAACATTCTGAACTGCTAACGACATACGCGAAAAATTATTCATGCCCTTTTTGATCAGAACAGGTTTCGTCGTCACTTTCATCAGATCAATACGTGATGCATCATAGATAACAATTTCCATGGATGCTGAGAATTCAACACCTGCATTAAACAAAGATGCGTTGGTGATACAGGTGCTGCTGACATCATCTCCATTAAAACCAACATTCTGTATAGTAACCTGTGCAAAGGATTTACCTGCAAAAGTGAAGAGCAGAATTGCCAGTGCGAATTTAATTTTTGATCTCATACTGTTATTTTTTTGCATGAAAAAGATACTTTATTTCTAACTGATATTTTATGGTATCTGTGCCACGGAATTGCGACTCACTATAGAACTCTCCTTGTATAGTCTGATCAATTCCTGCAGTAATTTCAAAGGATTTAGATAATGCATACGTTACCTCTGCTTCATAGCCAGGATCAATGCTGTTTGATTTTATCATTCCTTTTGCACTGCATGTGATACTTAATTTCTTAAACACCTGCATTTGTGTTCCGGCCTCAAGCAAACTATAATCTTCCTTCTTCTCTTCTGACTCCTGCTTAAAATAATTTGCATTTATAAAAAACATTTTATCATCAATGAAAACAGAAGTATTACAACCTCCGATCTGGTAACTGAAAACGGAAGTAGAATCAAATGAATAATTCATGGAATACATCAGGTCATTTACAACACTTACTTTACCAATGCGTTTCTTCAGATTGATTCCTGCCAGGTAATTGAAATTCCTGTAATAGGAAGCAACACCTTCATTCACATTCTTAATTACTATCGGACTGAATGATCCTTTCACGGAAACATTTCTGTTAATCCGCCATGATGCATTCAATCCAAATGAATTACTGGTATTTTTATAGGAATAAGTATTCAGCACATTGTCTTCTTCATATTTATAAAAGAGACTCAGCTTCACCATCTTAATATCCTTAACAATTTTTATTTTCGAATTGAAACGATCTGCTTTTCTATAAGAAAGACCATAACTTTTAAATAGTGGATCTATCCATTGAGCATCTGTATATAAAGTAGCTTTTACTTTTTTAAATTCAGTATTGTGACGCAATGCAAACACTCTTGAATCATTACGTTCAGATAATTTTTCAAAGGCATTAGCATCTTCCTGGTTGCTCATCAATGCTGACTTTGCATACGTTAATCTTATTGTATGACTTAAAAAATGAATTTGTCCTGTAAGTTCTGCAACGTAATTTTTATCATACAATTCAGTTGCAACAGGTTCAGCAACAACAGTTGAATAATAATTCTGATGACCGATTCCACGAAGGAAACCCAGTGAAATAAAGGAAGTATTTCTGTTACCGTAACCTATCTGACCTGCAATTACTTTCCTGCCATTTTCAGCTTTGTTAAAATGAAATGCATTGCCAAAGTCAGATTCAAAATTTTTCCATCTGTCAATTTTAAGTGCTGTATTTAAATAATTATAATCGATAACAGTACCGTAAGTAACAGCAGAAAATGTTTCCAGTGATTGTGTTTGTATATTCACTCCTTTAACCGGACAATTAATTAACCAGTCGGAATATGTTGGTGATGATAATCCTATCTCAAATTTTTCTATTCTCTGCAACCATGATCCTGACATGGGCTTCTTCAATATACTATCGTTTACATTACTTGCATTCTCCAGCAATTGAAGTTTCTCATTTGCAGTATTAATAGCAGTGTTCAACTGATTGTAACGATAACGAAGACTATCATACAAATGAATTAGTTCATCCCTGTTCAATGAATCAAGAGATGAATGAGGAACCTTACTATATTGTATAGAATCTTTCTTCCATTGTAAATGCTGAAGACTATCCGTTGAATAACTATTTATATTACCTGGTGTAACAGTTTGATTCAGAGTGTCAGGTAATTCAGGAACAAGATTATCCAGGTTAGGTAATTTTAATATATTAATATAAGTCAGTTTTTTTTCAATTCCTGCTCTTGATAATTTCAAACTGTCTAACTGGGATTTAAGCAATTCCTTCTTTTTATTCAAACCCTCTTCCGAAATATTTTTATATGCAGGAGCATCAAAACTAAGGGTGAAATAATTTCCTAAACCATTAATAGTCTTTTTATTTGATTGTGCAAATTCCATTTTCAGAGGAATGCCATAAAAACGAAATCCCACTTCAACAATACCACTTAATATATAAGCAGGATTTGATGCATCATATAAATAAGGTATGAAACCATACTCCTGCCGTATTGCTGCAGAGCCACTGAAACCGGAGAAACATTTTTTTTCAGTCACGGTTTGCGAGTATGTTGTTGTGGAATATAAAAAACCAACCAACCATACCGTCGCATGTAGAATTCGCGCTGTTTGCTGAGATAAGTACCGAAAAGAAGATACATTTTCATACACAAAAAAGAGGGGTATTATGTAGGTTTACTAAAAGTTTATTGGCCAAAAATATATATGAGACACACTACTTCCAAATCAAAGTTATTAACAAATCATTTTTTTTATTTTCTTGGAAATTCAAATTAAAATTTGTTACCATCTGCTAATACTTATGTATTATGATATTATTAATTAATATAACTTTAGATCGAATTTAAATTACAATGAAATTAATAGCTAAAACATTTGCAGGTTGTGAAGAGTTACTGAGAGCAGAACTGGAGAACATCGGTGCTTCCAATATAAATATACTTACAAGAGCCGTTGAATTTGAAGGTGATCTTTCAGTTATGTATAAGGCCAATCTTTACTGCCGTACAGCACTGCGAATCTTAAAACCTTATCGTTCTTTTGAAGCCGCCAGTGAGGATATGTTATATTATGAAATTAAAAACATCGACTGGAGTCAGCATTTAACTCTTGATAAAACATTTGCAATCAATGCCACATTAAATCAATCAACTCTTACACATTCGCAATACGTTGCTCTGAAAGCAAAAGATGCTATTGCAGATCAGTTCAGGGAAAAAACAGGTGAGAGACCGAATGTAGATATTGATCAGCCTGATCTTCGCATACATCTTCATATATATAAAGATCAATGTACACTTTCATTTGACAGTTCCGGTGAATCATTACATAAACGGGGTTATCGTGATTATACCAACCAGGCTCCTATTAATGAAGCACTCGCTGCAGCACTTGTTATGATAAGCGGATGGAAAGGCGATACTCCATTTGTTGATTTTATGTGTGGCAGCGGAACATTGCTGATTGAAGCTGCAATGATTGCACGAAATATGGCGCCCAACAAATTCAGGGAACGCTTCGGATTTCAATCGTGGAAAGGTTATGATGCCGGTTTGTGGAAATATATATATGAGGAAGCCCTGGCCGCAGAAATACCTGCTGGAAAAATTAAACTTTATGGATCTGACATCAGCGGAGTAGTACTTGATAAAGCAAAGCAGAATATCAGTAATGCAGGATTGTCAGATATGATTGAATTGCGCAAGAGTAATTTCGAAAATTTTCAGCCTCCGGAAGAAGAAGGAGTTCTGGTGTGCAATCCACCATATGGAATGAGAATAGAACCTCGTGATATTATAGATATGTACACAAAGATCGGTGATACACTGAAGAAGAAATTTAAAGGGTGGACATGCTGGATATTTACCGGGAATATGGAAGCCGCGAAACACATCGGTTTACGCACTACACGAAAAATACTTCTTTACAATGGACCTCTTGAATGCCGCTTTTTGAAATATGAAATGTATTCGGGAAGCAAAAAAACTAATGCAACTGAAAAAGAATTATAAATTATAAATTATAAATTAGAAATTAGAAATTAGAAATTAGAAATTAGAAATTAGAAATTAGAAATTAGAAATCAGAAATCAGAAATCAGAAATCAGAAATCAGAAATCAGAAATCAGAAATCAGAAAT
>JBDTVD010000211.1:0-6468 GCA_040007375.1 Bacteroidota bacterium
GTAATATCTTCTCTGTATCTAACAGAAACAATTCCGATAGTCATACCTAAATATAATTTATCCTTATAATTTGTACCACCTGAAATATCAAACTCACCCATATTTCCTTTCGATTCAAAAGTACGACGCTGTAATGCACCACCTCTTTCAATACCGGAAACATAATCATTCGTTGCAGCAGTAGTAGTATCCGGATCAAACAAATATGCCTTCCAACCCAGATTTGCATCAAAAGGAAAATTATTTTCTAAATTTTCCGGTTCAGTTCCATTTACATCATTCACCCAACTATCAACCAATGAGCTTGTATTGTTTTTGCCTTCTGCATATCCTTTCGAGTTAAAATCATTCAGTTTATTATATCCTAATCCAAATGTCCAGCCTTTCCAATCACTTTCTTCTCTATCAGATGTAAAGGCCCACACAAATGCCAGGTTACCGAAATTAAATTTAAAATTATTTTTATCCAATGTATTACCAAGAAAATCACTGCTTGTATTTTTTAATTGAAATGTAGGTGAAAAAGTAAATTCCGATCTCCTGTAAAATCCAAGTCCTGCAGGATTTGTTGCCATAACTGAAGGATCAGCGCCAAGTGCACTGAATGCATTTCCCATTCCTAATGATCTTGCAGTACTTCCCCAGTTAATAGTACTGTACCGGAGAGCATCGGCATCATTCTGAGCATTTAAATTTGTAGTAACAGCATATAAAAGGCACACGGTAAGAATTAACCGTTTTTTCAATTTCATAACATATATATTTTGTAGTGAATAAAAAATAAATTAATATATATAAAATAAAAAAACTCCGGAAGGAATTTAGCCTTTCCGGAGCAATACATTGATTTATCTATGTGGGCGACTGCCACCATTGTTGTTATTTCTTTGTTCAGACTGACGAGGTTGTTGAACAGGAGCACTTTGTTGCTGGCGTTGCGGTGCTGACTGTTGTTGCTGTTGAACAGGAGGTTGATTATTATTCGGCACTTCTGTTTTTTTCTCGTTTCTTCTTTCGTTGTTAGGTAATCTAATTTCCACTTTACGATCAGAGCGACCATTATTTCCTGAATGGTTTGTATTATTATTTTGTTCTGCACCATTGTTATCGGGAGATTGTGCAGGAGAATTATTTGAATTATTATTTCTTGGATTTCTCACTGGTTCCTGTTCATTTTTAGGGTTTGATCCCGAAGGAATACGAACTGGTTCATTGTTTCGTGGTGTTACATTATTATTATTTTTTCCATCATTGTTTTTTACCGGAGGATTAGATGGATTTTGATTTACACCTGAATTATTTTTTGTTCCTCCTGATTTAACATTTGTGTTACCATTTGAAGGTACACCTGTTTTACCAGTGTTGTTTGCAGGAGTTGAACCAGCTTTCACATCTTTTACAGGAACAGTTGTATTACCTTTTGTATTATGAGAATCATTCTCTTCCATTGCAGGAGTTTCTTTGATATTACCTTTTCCTGTTTTTACATTTCTTATGTCAGGAGTTGAAGTACCAGTTGGTGAAGGATTATATTTAGGGTTTTGAAATGGTGCAACTTCACTTCCTGTATGTATAGGATTTCCTTTTTTATCCCTTTCAGTAACATTACTTGCATACATCTGACTTATCGGACGGATATCACCTGATGTATTATTTGCACTGCTTTTACCTCTTGGTCCGTAATAGTAACTATAGTTATCATGGCTATTGTAATAATAAGGGTTAAACGTTCCATTATATAATCCAGCATAATATCCATCCATGTAGCCATTCTGATAACCATACTGGTATCCGCCATATGGATTATACCATGGGTCATTCCATCCATATCCATAATTAGGATTTCCATAACCAAAAGAAACTCCCCATGCAGGGCTGTAATGATATGGATGCCAGAAATTATAACCCAGATATATACTTACTCCCCAGCTATACGGGTTGTAATCATAATAATAAGAGTTGGTGTAATAAGAGTCATAATAACTCCAGCCATATGGATGATAAAATCTTCTAACACGTGATGTATAAGCATAATCGTAATAATCATCATCATCGTAATAATTGTTTGTGATGTAGGTGTTACCATCACGGTTCTCAGTTGTAGTATAATCTGGTTGTTCTGTATCTGAACCCTGTTGGTTGTTGTAATCAAATCTTTGTTGATTATTACTGCTGTTGTCATTACCAATCGACTCCTGAGTAGTATAATTATCTGGTGATGCTGTTTGTACAGGTTGATTTGTGTTAGAAGTATTTTGTTGTTCATGAACTTTATCACCTGATGAATAATATACATCATCATACTCCCTTGATGCTGTGTATTGACCTGAAGAACAGGAGGTGACATACATTATTGATACTGCAAATAAGAAAGTGAGATTTTTCATAGTGTAAACGACTTTAAGTTGTTTCGACATTATTAACCAACGCTGGTTTAAGTTAAAATTGTGATTCTGATGTATGTTTTACAATTTCGCAATCTGAAATTTCAATTACTATACCAATATCAATACAAATCTATGAAGTATGAGTGAACAATTATCGAAGCGATCAGAAAATTATTCCCAGTGGTATCAAGACCTTGTAATCAAAGCGGATCTTGCTGAAAACTCTGCAGTCAGAGGCTGTATGGTTATTAAACCTTATGGTTATGCAATATGGGAAAAAATGCAACAACAACTTGACAAAATGTTTAAAGAAACAGGTCATGTTAATGCCTATTTCCCTTTATTAATTCCCAAATCATTTTTCAGTAAAGAAGCAAGTCACGTAGAAGGATTTGCAAAGGAATGTGCTGTTGTGACACATTATCGATTAAAAAATGATCCGAACGGAAAAGGTGTAATTGTTGATGAATCTGCCAGGCTTGAGGAGGAGCTGATCATCCGTCCTACTTCAGAAACTATTATATGGAACACCTATAAAGGGTGGATTCAAAGTTATAGAGATCTTCCGTTACTTATCAATCAATGGGCAAACGTAATGCGCTGGGAAATGCGTACGCGATTATTTCTTCGGACATCAGAATTTCTGTGGCAGGAAGGTCATACAGCACATGCAACAGCTGAAGAAGCTATTGGTGAAACGAAACAGATGCTAGATGTATATGCAGAATTTGCAGAAAATTTTATGGCAATGCCTGTAATAAAAGGAATCAAAACTGCGAATGAAAGATTTGCTGGTGCAGAAGATACTATGTGTATTGAAGCTTTGATGCAGGATGGAAAAGCATTGCAGGCCGGAACATCGCATTTCCTCGGTCAGAATTTTGCAAAAGCTTTTGATGTTAAATTTACAACTAAAGAAGGCAAACAGGAATATGTATGGGCAACTTCATGGGGAGTAAGTACGCGATTAATGGGAGCACTGATAATGTCGCATAGTGATGATGAAGGATTAGTGTTACCTCCTAAACTCGCACCTATACAAGTGGTGATTGTTCCAATATTTAAAAATGAAGAACAACTTGCATTGATAAATGAAAAAGTATTTGCAATTAAAAAAGATCTGGAAGCAAAAGGTATTTCCGTAAAATATGATAACAGGGATACTTATAAGCCAGGATGGAAATTTGCTGAATATGAACTAAAAGGTGTACCAGTAAGAATTGCTATTGGCCCAAGAGATGTGGAACAAGGTACTGTAGAAGTTGCAAGACGTGACACAAAAGAAAAATCGGTTTATCAACTAACCGATCTTGCTTTAAAAATTGAGAACCTGTTATCACAAATACAGGATAATATATATAAAAAAGCACTTGATTTCCGTGATGCCAACACTTACTCGGTTGATACATGGGAGGAATTTGTGAATGCACTGGATACAAAAGGAGGTTTCATTACTGCTCATTGGGACGGGACACCTGAAACGGAACAAAAGATTAAAGAGATGACGAAAGCAACTATAAGATGTATCCCACTTAATAACAGGAAGGAAAATGGCAAATGTATATTGACCGGATCACCATCAGAACAGAAAGTGGTATTTGCAAGAGCGTATTGATCAATTTGAGATAATGAGCATCAAACTGAATAAAGAATTAATAGAACTGGTTAAAACCAAAAGCATCCTGAACAAAGATGTTACGGATAAAACGTTTGAAGCATTTTCTATTTTTAAGAAAATATTATTGCAGGTGGAGAAGATTTTAGGGCAGGAAATTAATGATGATCGTTTAAAGTTTAAATATAATGATAACGGAACTTTTGAGGCGGAACTTAAGGTTGGTGATGATATACTGATTTTTTTAATGTTTACCAATGCACTGATTTTTGAAGCGAATAATGCTATATATAAATCCGGTTATGTTTCCAAAGATCCTTCCCGCGCAACATGCGGTATGATCAGCATATATAATTTTCTTTCCGATTCATTTAAATATGAAAGAAGAAATGATATTGGTTTCCTTCTTGGACGAATTTTTATCAATAAGGAAAATCATTTTTTCATGGAAGGCAAAAAACAACTTGGAGTTATATTTAATGATTTTGCAAATAATGTTATTTCTGAAGAATCCGTTCTCGCAATAATTGAAAAATCTATTCAATACAGTGTTGATCTGGACCTGAATGTTCCATCATTTGATCTTATGAAAGAAATAAGTGTGCATGATGTGCTGGATTATTCCTTGCAGGCAACTATTTCATCCGGAAAAAGATTAGGTTTCAAGTTTGAAAATAATATTACCAAACCGGAAGGCTGATTATTTACTGAATAACTCCACAATTGGTTTGCCGGAACAACCTGATGGCTGACAGATTTTTAATAATGCAGATAATGTGGCAGCTATATCAGTGATATTAATTTCTCTTACTGTTGCACCATTTCTGATCTTCCAGCCATACCAATACAAAGGAACCATTGTATCATATCGAAAAGGTGATCCGTGTTCAGTACCAGCAGTTATCTTTTTCCCTCCGTATGTTTTCATATATCCAGGCTGATATACAATGCACATGTCTCCGCTTCTTTTAATATTAAATCCTCTTCGCACCATTCCCTTTATCCCATATATATAATCTGTTGATGAAATACTTGACTCGGTAAAAATATCAGCAATAAAGTGAATTGTCAGTAATTCACTCCGTAAATCATTCATGATTTTTTCTTTGTCAAGGTTGCGTGTAGTAATAGTTATGTCATCAAGATAAATCTGGTTGTTAATATAAAACCTGAATATGGAAGTATCTCCATAATTTTTCTGAAGAAGCTTTTTAATCCGGCTTCTGATCAGGTTACCATCTGCAACTCCTCCGGGAATTTTATTATCGTTCAGAAAAACCGGGTTATGCATAGCACCATGATCAGCAGTGAGGAACACCAGAACATTTTCTTTTCCGAATTTAGTATCCAGGTATTCCAGTAATGCTGCTATTTCTTTATCAAGGCGTAAATAGATATCTTCTGTTTCAATTGCATTAATACCAAATTCATGTCCTACATCATCAGTGCTGGAAAAACTTACGGAAAGTAAATCACAGAAATTATCCTCACCCAGTTTTTCTCCTTCAATGGTTGCAATGGCAAGTTCTTTAGTAAGTGTGTTTCCAAATGGTGTGGTACGAAGTAAATCCGGATCAAGAGATTTCAACTTACTTAAATCATAATTGAAAACAGGTCGCGCTTTTGCTGCTGTATCAAATCCGTTTTCATACTCTGTATCATCAGCAGTACTCTCTGTATATTCTTTAATATCCAGTAACGGTTTCCACACTTCACTTAAATATTGTTGAGGTAAATTTTTTCCATTAAAACGTTGCAACCATACAGGCAAAGAATCCTTTCTATAATAAGTGCTTGTAATAAAATTATTTGAAAGATTGTCAAACCAATATGCCTGCCCACTGAATCCTGCAGGAAATATTGCACCTCTGTCTTTCATGGAAATACCAATCACCTTTGAGCGCAAATTGGAAAAAAGATAAAGTTCATCACCAATGGTTGTGGAAAGTAAATTATGGGGAGACATCTGCCCGGCTTTCTCACTACCACCAATTGCATGAACAGTAGTATCAACAGCACAATAGGTAATAACTCCTGATGATTTAACATACCAGTTGTTGCCGATTATTCCATGTGTTTCAGGAGTGGTGCCTGTATATATACTGGTATGTCCGGGACCAGTATATGTGGGCACATAATTATATTGTGTATTACTGCATTCAAACCCTTCGTTAACAAGTTTCTTAAATCCATTTTCTCCCAGTTTACTCCAGAATCGATATATATAATCACTGCGCATCTGATCAATTACAATACCCACAACAAGCTTTGGTTGCATAGATGGTTGCTCATTCTTTTTATGCTCCTGGGCTTGCAATGCCGGAGAAAAAGAAATAATGAATCCAATAAAAAAAACTAATATATATCTTTTCATGCTGTTTAATTTTTACCTGTCATATAGCCTATCCATAATGCCAGTAAACAACCACTAACACTTGCTGCAATGTTTAATACAGCCATACCATA
>JBDTVD010000212.1:0-6457 GCA_040007375.1 Bacteroidota bacterium
TCTATAATTTTTTATTTCTATTTTCTATTTTCTATTTTCTAATTATTTAAGATTTTCTTCCAGTTTATCAAATGAAGATTGCCAGCCTTTAATACAATCGTCAGCCATATCTACAGGAAGTCCGGCGTGATGCAACGACATATTTGTTTTGCCATCTGCTTCTTCAAACTCCACTGTCACCATTAGTACCATAGGCATTTCCGGCATTTTATATACAGAACCAGGAACTATGTTTCCCTCGCTGTCCGCAAAACTATCGGTACAAACTATTTTCTTTAAAGGTATAATTTCTTTGTAGGTACCAGTTGACCAGACCTTTTTTCCATCCTGCCCTTGCATAGAAGCTAAATATTTTCCATCTGTTTTAAAGTCAATGGTGCAGTCAGGACATATATATTCTTTCGGACCCCACCATTTTTTAAAACTTTCAGGTTCTGACCACGCTTTCCAGACTATATTCACAGGAAGGTCAAATGTTCTTTTAATTGATATTGTTTTATATTTTTCTGCCGTTGAGGTATTGCTATTATTTTCCATTTTAATAGTTATTAGTTGTTAATTTCCCTACACAATGTTTGCGCCATCCAGGTTGAACCTTAAATTGTAAAAGTTTACACATTTTTGGAAAGGAAATACACATTCAAAAATTAAAATAAACTCTAGGAGCAAATTTGAAAATCAACAAATGAAAAAATTCTGGTATAAAATTATTTTTTTTCAATACAGTTGTTTTGCAGGAGCAGGAGATTTCAGGTTCAGCCAGAAAATATGTATGGGCTCATCGTAATCTCCTGTTCCATTATTATTCACGTCCTTCCTGGCAAAGAGATACATCACATCATTTTTTGAATCATACTCTGAACGGATAGCTGAATAATCTTTTGGAACAATCTGCGTTTTCGAAGTACAACTGGCATCAAAATGATAAAACCTTCTTAAGTCTTTATTATTAATAAGTGTATCATGATTAGTATCTTCATCATACACGGATACTAAATAATAATTTCGGGTAATGGGTTTATTGTCCAGTGAGTCTTGCTCAAAACAAGGATAATAAAGTGTTTTAACAAGTGCAGGATGATCGAAAAAGTAATTCAATTTTTCTGTTTGTAAATCGTAATGTGCAATGTTTAACAGATTGTATCCATATATAATATCTATACCAGGCATAAAGTGTGAATCTTCTTCATCGTCTTCGCCCACATAATAGCTTTCGGAAGAACCATAAGAAGCGATGTATTTTTTGCCACTTGAAGTTTTTACCACTTTTGTTTTATATATAGTAACCAGTCTGTGCTCAGGAAGTCCGGTAAGTATTACGGAATTCGGAGTTGTGGAAAGAAGATTGATTGCAACATTACCATTGACAGAATTGTTAAGTGAATCACTATATATGGAGTCTGGTGCTTCTGTAATTCTGATTTGTTCTTCTTTCTGCTCGCTTTTGTTTGAAGAACAGGAAACAAGAGCATTGGAAATGATTAGTAAACCTGAAAAAAATTTAATTACAGATTGAATTGATTTAAGGTGTGGTTTCATATTAGGTTTTGCTACGAATTAAATATGCAATTAGCATGGCAATGAAAAAATGGATCATAAGCGAATACTCTTATAATTTAATAAATTTCTTTACAAGAGTATTCTGTTTTGTTATAACTTCAACCATGTAAATTCCCGAATTTAGTTTTTTTACATCTAACTCTTCAAGTTTGTCATTAATAGTATTTACTTTTAACACGGTCTGTCCCAAAATATTTTTTATATTAATCTCTTTTACATTCTCTTCAATTTCGGAAACATCAATATTGAGTTTGGCACTTGTTGGTACAGGAAATATTCTAAATTTAGATCTGTCGATATCTTTAATAGTTGAACTTAAAATAGGAGATTGTAATTCAGCTAAATATAAAACCTGACCTGCGTTATTGGGTACAGTCATAGATCCAAAATCACATGAGGTTGATCTGAATACTCCTGCTATGTATATATTATTTGAATGATCAATATGAATGCTAGCTGAGTAATCTTCATCATCGCCACCAAAGGAATAAAACCAGTTTAAATGATTTAAATAGGGATTAATGTTTAATAAAAATATATCGTACTTGTATAAAACGGAATCATAAGGGTTAATATGTGCAGAATCAATTCTCAGCGTATCACTGTAGGAACCCGTTAAAACTATATTTCCGTAAAGATCAATATCGATTGCTTGTACACCTTCCTGGCCTTTACCTGAGAAAACTATACCATCATAACAATTACCCATGCTGTCTATATAAAGTAAGGCTAAATCACTTTGAGGTTGATTGGCATAATAGGTAGTTCCTGCGATAATAACAGAATCATTGAATGCAATATCTGCTATTAATTCTCCGGTTGGAAGATTTTTCAGGTTATAACTTATCGATTTGCTATAATTATTTGTGAATCTATAATTTCCATTTATATCAAAACTGCTAATGAAACAATCATCTGCCACTATAGTATCTGTTCCTATTAATCCATATAATATTGGGGAATTACTTATGAGACCACTTGTATATAAATTATTGAAATTGTCTAATGAAATACTACAAAAAGTATAACAATTAAAGCAAGCCCAGTTTAAATTTGAAATTAGCATTTTGGATCGGTTACTCCACACTTCGTTTCCAGCACTATCCAATTTCATTATAAAGGGTCCGTAATGTATCATTGACAATGCTGTAGAATCCCAAAAGCCACATGTGTAAGTGTTTTGATTTGCATCTATTGCGATATCCAATATGGTACTTTTATCAGTAATACTCCCACCAATATATTTAAGCCAGGCGCAACTTCCATCTGAATTAATTTTACAGATAAATCCTGATGTGTATATTGAATTATAAATTACATTGTCAATCTGAATATTTCCTCGTGTTTCTCCCCCAATATAGCTAGTGCCATCTTTGGCGACCACCATATCATTTACATGTATATAGTCTGACGTTTCAATAAGATTGTACCAGACTACCTGGCCAGCGGTATCAAATTTAATTATATATGCAGCACCAAAAGAAGAATCAGTTTGAAGAGTTGTGCCGATTATGATCAGAGAGTCAAGTGTGCCACCTGCGTATCGGTTCCCTAGTGAATCGGTATATAAGCCAACTATACCTACACCATTTGTTTGAGCATTTAAAAACCAATTCCATGTTTGTGCGAAGCTGAAACCAGTTGATGCAAAATAGGGTATTAAAGATATCAGGATAATATAGAATCTTGTTTTTTTCAAAATATGAGAATGATAAGTAGTTGTAAATAAATTGGGGTATTCATTTGAAGAATTAATATGTCAAATATAAGGGGTATTAATCTAAGTCGGCTTTAATTAAAATAAACACATTAGGACATTGCAATAATTCGTTTATTGTAAAGTGTCGTCCAAAAAAAATGCCTTTTCTTGTAAATTGTATAAATTGCCATTACTTAAAATTTCCTTTCCTTTGTGTTTTCTCTTTGTGTTTAAAAAATATTTTTGTCTACGAATTACGAATTTGTACGAATATACGAATGGTGATTGAGGTGTGGAGAATATTTTTCTTCTTACTAATATTTTTCTAACCATGTAAGAAGGTCTCTCGACTTCGCTCGAGATGACAATGAAGAGGGGGAATATTTTTCTTTCTATCAATACTTCTTCTAATCATTTCAGAAGGTCTCTCGACTTCGCTCGAGATGACGTTTTTTTTCAAGTGGTTTTATCCAATGCCAAAATCTGGCATTTGTTGTTGGAACATGCTTTTCGTTTTGCTGAATATTAATTCTAATTATTCTGAATGAACTCCGAACTACTCTCTCGCACTAAAACTACGGACTCATAGCTCACAACTCACAACTAATACTCCGAACTCCGAACTAATCACTCCAAACTAAGAGAGTGTTATTAACTTTTGAGGGATATTACAACCGGAACGTTGAAAAATCCAAATGCGGATTATCTTTGAAAATAATAAAGGCATTAAACAAACTAAACTTAAATAAAGTATCATGAAAAAAAGAATTCTATTTTTAGTATTGGTGGCTTTTGCAAATTCAGTTTTTGCGCAAAGCGGAAGAAGTTACTGGACTCCCACTGTTAAAAGAAGTGGCACTGTTACAAATACAAATAAAGAGCAGCTCACTGCTTATAGATTATTTGAACTGGATGTTGCCGGTTTGAAAAGTGAATTATCAAATGCATCAAAGAGTGTGCAGAACATCAGTAAATCATCAGTGATTATTTCTTTTCCTGATGCTGATGGAAATTTTACAAGTTTCCGTATTTCTGAAAATTCAAATATGGATCCTGCATTGGCTGCACGTTATCCTGATATTAAATCGTATGCAGGGCAAGGAATAGATGATCCTACTTCTGTAATTTATTTCAGTGTGTCGCCATTAGGTGTTCAGACAATGCAACTCAATGCAAATAAATCAGCAGTATTTATCGAGCCTTATACAACTGATCAAAGCAGTTATGCTGTTTATCGCAAGGAAGATAAAACAAAATCACTCACTCCTTTTGAATGCAGATTGATTAGCAACGCAAGTGAGATGATCAATAACGGAACGGCACTGATGCGTCCGAATGCTGATGATGGTACACGCAGAACATATCGTCTTGCAATGTCGGTGACAGGAGAGTACACTGCATATTTCGGCGGAACAAAAGCACTGGCACTTGCAGCAATAAATAATACCATGACACGTGTTAATGGTGTTTTTGAAATAGATTTTAATGTACACATGAACCTGATTGCAAACACTGATGTTGTTATATATACAAGTGCATCGTCAGATCCTTATTCGGCAGCAACAGCAGGTGCAAACGGAGCATGGAACCAGGAATTGCAAACTACATTGACGAATAATATCGGTAGTACAAATTATGATATCGGACATTTATTTGGTGCAAGTGGTGGTGGTGGAAATGCAGGTTGCATCGGTTGTGTTTGTGTGAATCCAACTTCAGGAGTACCATTGGGTAAAGGAAGCGGATTCACTTCTCCTGCAGATGCAATTCCATCAGGAGATAATTTTGATATTGATTATGTAGCGCATGAAATGGGACATCAGTTTGGTGCCAATCATACATTCACACACAGCAATGAAGGAAGTGGTGTGCAGAATGAACCTGGCAGTGGTAGTACAATCATGGGTTATGCAGGTATAACAGGATCTACAGATGTACAGGCACATAGTGATGCTTACTTTCATACTGTAAGTATTCAGCAGATTACAAATTATATAAAGACCACTTCCTGTCAGACAAATACTGCAACAGGCAATGCAATTCCAACTGCTAATGCAGGATTGGATTATACAATTCCGAAAGGAACACCATTCATGTTAACGGGAACAGGTACAGATGCGAATGATGTTAATCTTACCTATTGCTGGGAGCAAATGAATTCAGGAACATCATCAACAACATTTCCAAGCGTAACTGCAACGAGTGGTCCTGCATTCCGTTCCTACACACCAACAACAAATGCAACAAGATATTTTCCACGACTATCAACAATACAGTCCGGTGCAACATCATGGACGTGGGAAGCAGTGCCGAATGTTGCACGCACGATGAACTTTCGTTTTACAGTTCGTGATAATCATGCAGGTGGTCCGGCAAATAACAGTGATGATATGATTCTTACTGTGAATTCTACAGCAGGCCCGTTTGCTGTTACTGCACCAAATACTGCTGTAACATGGACTGCCGGTACAGCACAAACAGTAACGTGGAATGTTGCAGGTACAACTGCAAATGGTGTAAATACTGCAAACGTTGATATTCTTTTATCTACTGATGGTGGTAATACATACCCTGTTACTATTCTTGCTGCAACAACTAATGATGGAACACAAAGTATTACTGTTCCAAATAATCCGGGAACACAAAACAGAATTATGGTGAAGGGTTCAGGTCATGTTTTCTTTGATATTTCAAATGCCAATTTTACCATTGTTGCAGGTGGTCCTGATGTACAGGCTCCAACTGCACCAACAAATCTTACGGCATCAGGTACCACGTCAACAACAACAAATTTATCATGGACAGGTTCAACAGATAATGTTGGTGTAACAGGATATGATATATATAAAAACGGAGTGTTCCTTATTAATGTTGCCGGAACATCATACGGTGTTACAGGATTAACTGCAGGAACAGCTTATGCATTTTATATACAGGCCAGAGATGCTGCAGGAAATACTTCTGCTGCAAGTAACACAGCAAACATAACTACATTATCACCGGATACACAGGCTCCGACTGCACCAACAAATCTCACTGCATCTGGTACGACATCAACAACAACTAATTTATCATGGACTGCATCAACTGATAATGTGGGTGTAACAGGATATGATATATATCAGAATGCTGCATTCAAAACAACTGTTGCATCAACATCATATAACGTAACAGGATTAACTGCTTCCACTGCTTATG
>JBDTVD010000213.1:0-6431 GCA_040007375.1 Bacteroidota bacterium
ACTCCGAACTATTTTATCCTTCGTAGCTTTTTTCAAGCGAAGAAGGAATCACTCACAACTAACTTTTCTAACCCCGGCCCTAAAAGGAGATGAATATTAATTACCAACTCATCGCTCATAACTCACTACATTATTACTCCGGACTCCGAACTCACAACTAACTTTTCTAACCCCGGCCCCCAAAAAGGGAGATGAAATTTCATTACCAACTCATCGCTCATAACTCACAAATTTATTTCTTCGAACTACACTCACAACTAACCACTCCGAACTCCGAACTGATCACTCCGAACTAACAATATATATATTGCATTGTTAAATTAACTTCCACTTTTGGAATTCACTTCTATTGATGCTACTTTTGTAACCATCCAAGGGATGCTTGTTAGGTGAGGTTACTGGATAAATACAGGCTGCTGCCCGGAAATGTCGAGAGACGCCAATGGGTAGAGCAGGCGTTGTCGGAATAAGGCTTCGCATAAAGCAGCTGTCTCTTCGGAGGCTACGTTATCCAAAGCCGAAACTTTGACGAGGAGCATTCAGAATGCATCTTTATTGATGTTACTTTAATAAGTGTTCCGGGATGTAAATGCAGTTGTTTTTATTACGATGGAACTAAATACAAGCAAAGAAGAAATTGTTGAACTGATTCATCGGCGCGATAAAGATGCGTTGAAGGATCAGCTGGAAAGTCTGTTGCCGGAAGAACTTGCTGAATTATCGCAGGACTTAAGCACAGAAGATCAGGTTCTCATATTTAATATTATCGATAGAGAGCAGGCTTGCTTTACGTTTGAGTTGCTCGAATTCGACATTCAGGAATCTCTCATTGATGAATTGCGTCCACGACAGGTGCAGCTCATTTTAAATGATATGTCGGCTGATAACCGGACTGCATTACTGGAACAGCTGGATGAGGTACGGCTTAACAAACTGCTGAAATTATTAACGCAGAACGAACGTCGTGTTGCACTGTCACTGCTTGGTTATCCTGAGGATAGTATTGGTCGTTTGATGACGCCGGAATATATTGCTGTGCGGAGTGAATGGACCATTCAACAGGTGCTTGATTACATTCGAAACAATGGAGAAAAAAGTGAGACACTTGATGTTATATATATAGTGGATGAAAAAGGATATCTGGTTGATGATATCCGTGTCGGTGAAATTCTGCTTGCTGAAACAGATACTATTATTGGTGCAATTGTCGATGGGAAATTTACATCACTTCATGTAACTGATGATGAAGAGGTGGCCATTAATGTTTTTTCACGGTCAGGACGTGTGGCTTTACCTGTAACCAATGCAGGTGGATTGTTGCTTGGAATTATTACTGTGGATGACATTCTTGATCTTGCTAAAAAAGAAGATACAGAAGATATTCAGAAGTTAGGTGCTGTGGAAGCTTTTGAAGAACCTTATATGGATGTTACTGTCTGGGAAATGTTCCGAAAGAGAGCACCGTGGTTAGTGGTACTTTTTGTTGGTGAATTATTAACTGCATCAGCAATGGGTTTCTTTGAACATGAAATTGCAAAGGCTGTTGTGTTGTCATTATTTATTCCATTGATTGTAAGTAGTGGTGGTAACAGTGGTTCGCAGGCAGCAACATTAGTTATTCGTGCTATAGCTTTGGGTGAAGTAACATTGGTTGACTGGCTTCGCATTCTTCGTCGTGAATTGCAGGCGGGATTATTATTAGGAATTTCACTTGGTATATTAGGATTTGTTAGAATTGTAGGATGGCAGTTAATGACTAATATATATGGCGAACACTGGCTGCTTCTGGGTGCTACCATTGCTATTTCAGTTACCGGTGTAGTATTATGGGGAACTTTAATGGGTGCCATGCTTCCTCTCATATTAAAGAAACTCGGAGCTGATCCTGCAACATCATCAGCACCATTTATTGCAACACTGGTGGATGTAACAGGATTGATTATCTATTTTAGCATTGCAGCTTTATTATTGCATGGAACATTACTGTAATGGATAAACTGATGAGAAATGGAGAATAAAAAAATTCTTATTATCGATACAGTTCATTCCGCTTTTGAAGAGATTGTTTCACAGAATGGTTTTAAATGTATTGATGGATCAAAACAGAGTCGTGAAGAAATACTGCAGGAAATTTCAACTTATGCAGGTGTTGTAATTAGAAGTCGATTTTGTTTAGATGAGGAATTTTTTAATGCAGCAACACAGTTAAAATTTGTTGCACGCTCAGGAGCAGGAATGGAAAACATTGATGTAACTGCTTCAGAAAAACGGAATGTTAAATTGATTAATGCACCGGAAGGAAATCGTGATGCAGTTGCGGAACATGCAATGGCAATGTTGTTATCGTTGTTTAACAGGATTATAATTTCAGATAATGAAGTGCGAAATGGAATCTGGAAGAGAAACGAAAACAGAGGAACAGAACTGAACGGAAAAACAGTTGCCATAATTGGTTTTGGTTATATGGGTGCTGCATTTGCATTAAGACTGCAGGGCTTTGGTGTGAAAGTAATTGCGTATGATAAATACATTACTATCAATCAAAGAAACTATCCTTTTGTTGAACAGGTAGAGTACGATGTTATTTTTAAAGATGCTGATGTAGTAAGTCTGCATGTTCCTTTAACGGCAGAAACTCATCACCTGGTAAATGATGCATGGCTGAACAATTTCAGGAAACCTGTATATATAATTAATACTTCAAGAGGAAGTGTGTTGAATACGGAAGCATTAGTCAATGCAATAAAAGCAGGTAAAGTATCAGGAGCATGTTTAGATGTATCAGAGTATGAAAGTACTTCATTTGAAAACTTAAATGCAGCAGAGCTTCCTGCACCGTGGCAATATTTAATTAAAAGTGATAAAGTAATTCTGACTCCCCATATTGCAGGGTGGACACATGAGTCGTACAGAAAACTGAGTGAAGTGATGGCAGAGAAAGTGATTAAACTTTATAAGTGAAGTAAAAATCTATTTTCTAATAACAAATTACCAGTTACTAATTACTAGCTACTAACTACTAGCTACTAACTACTTGAAAATGGAGCGCATTAATATTTCTTCAGGAGCAAAATGGGAAGACATTGTAGGATATTCACGTGCAGTAAGAATTGGTAACACCATTGAAGTGGCCGGAACAACAGCAGTGAATGGAAGTGAAGTGATGTCGCCGGGAGATGTGTATGGACAATGCATTTACATTTTTAAAAAGATAGAAAAAGCATTAATCGATGCCGGAGCATCACTGAATGATGTAATACGGACCAGGATATATATAACAGACATCAACCGTTGGGAAGAAGCAGGAAGAGCACATGGTGAATTTTTTAAGGATATTAAACCCGCAACTACAATGATTGAAGTAAGTCGCCTGATTGATGAACAGCTTTTGGTAGAGATAGAAGCTACTGCAATTGTGATTTAGTATCAAGTATCAAGACACAAGTATCAAGATTATATTTACGTCTTTGCAAGGAAGAAAAATCTCGACGTGGCAATCTCCTGTAGTTAGAATGAATCAGGAAAAGATGTACTATGCATCCATAGTCGAAATACCATAACACTTTCTCATTACATTTGTGAATAACCAAATCCTGAAGTAGCAGGATGGTTTTATATATGTTTATTTTAATCAATGAAACAGAATAATTTTTAAAATGAGAAAATACACCGAACGTAATATTCTTATTGCACTGTTAATATTTCTTGGATTAGGTGCTATCGGAGGTGGTGGAGTTTTGATTATTTCACCAAATGGAAAATTAATAGGAATGCCCTTGTCTATGTTAAAGGATTCACCGTTTAATAATTTTTTAGTTCCGGGTATTATTTTATTTATGTTGCTTGGCGTTGCTCCTTTATTGCTGACATTCGCTCTGCTAAAAAAACCGAAATCAAAACTGGCTGAACGAATTAATTTTTTTAATGATATGCATTGGTCGTGGAGCTTCAGTATTTATATTGGTTTTATATTGATTTCCTGGATACAGATCCAAATGGTATTTCTTTCGGCAGTAAGTTGGTTGCATACCTTCTATATGTTTTTAGCTGTTGTGATACTATTTTTAGCGTTACTTCCGCAAATCAGAAATCAATACAGGAAATGAAACATAAAAAACCTGTGCTATATATTATTATTCCCATTGCCGTTATTGCGATTATTCTGTTTGTCGGTAAATTAAATTTATCTAGGCAATACAAAAAAGAAGTGAAAACTTTATTCTCTCAATCAAAAAATATTTCAGATAAAAAATTTAGCTATCAACAACTCGAAGGTTTACCAACTCCTGTTCAAAAATATTTTAAGCATGTGATGCACGAAGGACAACCGTATATCAGTAATTTAAGAATGACACATAACGGACAATTTAAAACGGGAAAGGACAAAGACTGGATTAACATTGAAGGAGAGGAATATTTTACTGCAGACAATCCTGGCTTTATCTGGAAAGGAAAAACATCACTGTTTACTGCACGTGATATGTATATATCAAAAAAAGGAAGACTCGTAGTTTCTGTTTTATCACTTTTTAATGTTGTTGATGCACAAGGAGAACATTATGATCAGGGAGAATTAATCCGCTGGCTTACAGAAAGTATTTTATTCCCAACCAATTTTTTACCAGGCGAAAATTTGCAATGGGAGGCAATTGATAGTTTATCTTCTAAAATAATTTTTAATTACAATGGTCAATTACTTTTTTTGATTGTAAAATTTAATGACACAGGAGAGATTACAGAAATGGAAACTAAAAGATACATGGATGAAAATAATCTGGAAACATGGATTTGTAAGGCAGATAAATATAAAGAGATGAATGGAATAATTATACCAACGGAATTTGAAGTTCTCTGGAGATTAGCTAAAGGAGATTTAAGTTATGCTAAGTTTAACCTGAAAGAAGTAGCATATAATATTCCCGAAAATTTTTAAAATGAAACAACTTTTTACTTTTTTCGGACTTGCATACTTAATCTCCTGGATTATCTGGTTGCCATTCTATGCTCCTGTTTTCGGGTTAACTGACTTGCCACATTTATCTTTTCAACATGCACTCGGCGGATTGGGACCCTTACTGACTTCCTTCCTCACAACCTGGATATTCCTAAAAGCAGAAGGGCTTAAAACGTTAATTAAAAAGTGCTTCCAGATAAGACCTGTCATCTATTTTACAATTGCATTATTCAGTCCGTTTCTACTTGCAATATTGGCAACTGTAATTAATCACTTCATTTCCGGCAAACCCATTGCACTGAGCGGACTTTTAATAACAAAAGAATTTCCAGGCTTTAATCTGTTAACTTTTTTTATATATAATTTACTTTTTTTTGGTTTCGGTGAAGAAGTGGGTTGGCGGGGATTTGTATTACCACGTTTGCAAAACAAAATGAATGCGTTAACTGCAAGTGTTGTTTTAACACTTTTCTGGGCGTTGTGGCATTTGCCTTTATTCTTTTACAGACCGGGTTACACAACCATGGATGTAGCCGGAATAAGAGGGTGGGTATTTAGTTTGTTGACAGGAAGTATATTGTTAACCTGGTTATTTAATTCAACAAGAGGAAGCATTTTAATCTGCGCCATTTTTCATTCAACAATAGACATTGCATTTACATCAGACCTTGCAGATAAAAACATTGTGAACTATATGGGATTTTTAATTACTGTTTGGGGCATCATTACCATTCTTATTTTCAAACCAAAAAACCTGGCAACAATTGAACGGATAAAACAGGATTGAAGAAGATTTCCTGCTTGATAAAAAATAGTAAACTCAATTCGCTTAACTCTTTTTAAATTCTCTTAAGAAATAATATTTATTTCAAAAAATAATCAACTGATAATACATCCCATTCAGCAGGAAGAATAAGCAATAAAATCAAAAGCAGTAAGCGCGGAAACACAAATTGCAAATCCCACATAGGACGAATTATGCTGAATGCAATGGATACCATAATAATATCGGCAGCAAGAAAATAAAGCACTGTATATTTCGCAATGCCAAGAATTAAAAGTGCACCACCTGCTAATTCGATCAACGAAGTAATCCATGCACCGGTTCTTACAGCAGCAAGCGGAATATGTTTTTTGTTAAGTTCATACCTGAACTCTTCTATAACACCTGCTATTTTAATTGTAAATACTTTATCGTATCCCTGGAAAAGAAAAAGAATTCCAAGAAATAATCGTGTAAGAAGTGCGGCTGCTGAGTGGGGTTCAATCATCGATGAGTTTATATTTGTTCAAAGTTAGCATCATTTTAATACATCGTTCAATGTAATGCAATGAATAAACACTTTTCCGAAATAAAACCTGTCAATCAGAATAATAAATCTCACTTTTCAAAAAAATATAATTTTAATCAAAAGAAAAGGTGATTCTAAACAGAATCACCTTTTAAATAAATACCCACTTCGTTATTTATCTTTAG
>JBDTVD010000214.1:0-6381 GCA_040007375.1 Bacteroidota bacterium
TAATGAAAGGAGGGAAGTTGAATTAGCCAATTTGTTGAATTAGCCAATTAGCCAATGAAAAGGGAAACATGATGTGAGAAAATTCAGTCTTGATACTTGTGTCTTGATACTTGATACTTAAATCTTCTCTCTCACCAATACACCTGAGGATAATACTTTAAGAATAACAACTGTTTTACCTTCGGAAATTAATTCGCCATTGCTGCGTGCTTCTACTTTCAGGTCATCAATCATAACCATTCCCATCGGACGTAATGCAGAAACAGTTTGTGCTTCCATTCCTGCAACCAATGATCCTGCATCTGTCATGTTGGCTTTGCTTTCGCGAAGGTCACCTTTCAGACTAAAGCGTTTCCACACTTTCGATTTAAATGATATATATAAACTTAAAGTAGTTAATGCAACCGTTCCAAGACTTGTATATATTCCTGCAGTAGTTCCGTAAGTTTTAAAAGTGAAGGTGATTGCAACCAGTAAAAATAATCCTCCCACAATTCCGGCAATCATTCCCGGAAGTATTAATATTTCAAGGACGAGTAAAATTACTCCGAGAATTATGAGTAGTGCTATATATATGAACAAGTGATGAGGTGATTAAGTGATTAAGTGATGAGGTGATGAGGTGATGAGGTGATGAAGTAATAAATTAGCCAATTAGCCAATGAAAAAGAAAAACATACTGTGAGAAGATTCAATCCTGATACTTGTGTCTTGATACTTGATACTTATGTCTTGATACTTATGTCTTGATACTAATTCCCCGGTTTATAATACTTCATTGCTTGCGGCATAAATGCATTGAGATTTTTTATTCGTGTTTCATCACTTGGATGTGTACTTAATAATTCCGGTGGTTTTGTTCCCGTACTTTTTGCTGCCATGCGTTGCCAGAATTTTGGTGCAACATGTGGATCATATCCTGCCATTGCTGCGAAAATTAATCCCAGTTTATCAGCTTCTGTTTCCTGCAAGCGTGAAAAAGGTAACATCACACCAACCGTTGTTCCTACTCCATAAGCTGTGTTAAATAATGCTCTGGTTTGTTCCGGCTTTTGTGCCATATATAAATTCAATGCAATACCACCAGCCTGTTGCAATAATCCCTGGCTCATTCGCTCATTACCATGACGTGCAACTGCATGTGCAATTTCATGTCCCATAACAATTGCCAGTGATGGTTCATCCTGTGTTACCGGAAGCAATCCTGAATAAACCACCACTTTTCCACCAGGCATGCACCATGCATTTACTTCATCGGATTTAACAAGATTGAATTCCCACTTATAACCGGAAATACGACTTCCCATTTTATTCTGATTCATATAAGTAACAACGGCAGTCTGAATTTTCTGACCAACACGTTTCACCATCTGTGCATCAGCATCGCCAACAGGAGCAGGAGGGTTCTGTGAAAGAAACTGTTTATACTCCGTAAGACTCATGCTCACCATTTCACTTTCCGGAATCAGGTTCATCTGTTTCCTGTTACTGATTGGAACTTTACTGCATGAATAGATGAACAACACCGATGCAATCAGTATTACTGTTTTCTTTAGTTTCATAATTATTCTATAGTTACTGACAGACCTCTCTCCAGCAAAGCATCTTTCATCGGGCTGAGTGCACTGTACATTCCATCTTTCACGGAACATTTACCGTTGTGATGTACAATAAGTGAACATTGTTCAGCCTGTAGCTTGTCGTGATTACAAATTTTTATTAATGATTCAATCACCCAGTCAAAGGTGTTCACATCATCATTATAAACAACCAGGTGATTTTCCTGAAGTTCTTTCTCCAGAATTAACTGGCTTTCATCTTCCTGTGGATTGTATGTTCTACTCATGGCATGGCTCCTTTAGACGATTCAAAGAAAGTCATTTTTTCTATAAAAATAACATGCCTTATTTAAAGCAAAAAACCCGGTGACATAATCACCGGGCTATTCTTATTGATGGTTTAATTTAAAATTATTTCATTTTCATAGTATGTATTGCCGTAGTTGGTAATGGTTTATTGTCGCGGAAAGCTACTATAAAGGCATCTTTAAAACCTGCCTGCAGAAGGATCGTTTTCAGTTCTCTTGCTTTATCATAAGAACCTTCATGTCCTATATAAAATCTCAGCCAGTCAGTATCACTTACATCTGACATCATTGGATTTTTTGTTTTACGTGTAATCACTTTCGCAGCTTCTTCTTTTGTCTGATGTTTTAATGCTGCAATCTGAACACGGAATTCAACATTTGTCATATCCATGTTAGCTGCCATTTCTTTAGTAGCATTATCCATTTCAGCAGCGGTGTTTGATGCAGAAGTAAGATCTCTATTCAGCATTCCTGCCATATCACCGGATGTAATTCCATTGCCGTTTTCATCTTCCATTGCTGTAAGATTAGATTGCAGCAGTTCCATTTCTGATTCTGTTAAATTTTTAATAGCAACATCTTCAACACCACTCTGGTCACGACTTAAGAAAATCTGTTGTATGAAATACGCTGCACCAAATTCAGAGAATGTTGCAGTTTGTGTGTGTGGTTGAAATCCTTCTACTTCCACTTTAAAATTATAACGTCCTGCACCAGGTAACATCATATTATATAAACCTGTTTTAGCATCAGAAGTTAATACTCCGATTACAGAATCAGTTTCAGCACGTGTGATAGTAATTTGTGCTGATTTGATATCAGGATTATTTATACATGCAAATTTTCCTTTCAACTCAATTGGAATCTGTTCGCCGCTGTTATATACATTTTTGCAAACCATAAACTGTCCAGCATCGCAACCACGTGTTGATGTGAAATACGCAATTCGATCCGGAGCGCTTGGCATGTAATTAAAATCATCAAACGGTGAGTTATAAGGTGATCCCATATTTTCTGCCTCCGACCATTTGTTTTCAGCATGACTGTAAACTGTTTTAAAGATGTCGAATCCACCCGTTGTATTGTGTCCCATTGAACTGAAGTATAACACACTTCCATCAGCAGAACAGGTTGGATACATTTCATCTCTGTTAGTATTGATGGTTGCATCCATTCTTTCCGGTTTACTCCAGCTGCCATCAGTAGTTTTTGTTACTCTGAAAATATCACGGCTACTGCTTTCTGAACTGTAAGCAGCATAATACATCACATTTCCATTTGCACTTAAAAATATTGTTGGATTTGCATTATCATCTTTTCTGTTTATATATTCTTCAGGCATACTAAGTATTTTACCATAGTTACCTTCAAATGCATATTTGGAAAAAAAGTCAGATGGTGTTGCAGCCATCATATTTTCAGGGGCAATATTTTTTGTTGTATCAAGTGTTCTCTTTGCGCAATACAAAGCTTCAGCAACTTCTGATGTTTTGAATTTTTCCTGCTGTTTTGCTTTTACTATTTTGGTGAATTCAGAAATAGAACGGATACCTTCATCAAACATATAATTCATGTGATAGGCTCTTGCCAGATAGTAATAAACTTCTTCCGGTGATTTCGGATTCTTCAGGGAGTTCTCCAGATATTGTACTGCTTTTGCTTTATCCTTATCAACCACTAAAAGACAAACACCATAATAGTAGTTGTACTTGTAGTTGGAAGGATGATTTGCAACCAGCTGTGCAAACATCGGCATTGCCTGTGCATATTGTTTATTCACGAATAAACGAACCGCAGTTTTCGATCTTACCTGATCTGTTGCACTTGCTGTATTGGCAAAAACAAAGATCAACGTAAATAAAAAAAGACCTGTAATTAATTTGCTTGTCTTCATAGTTTTTTGATGTGACATGTGCATTTTTAACGATAATATTCCCAGTCAGGTTACAAAAAGGATGCACTATCATCTTCCGGTTCTTTCAAAAAGACGGAAGAACTTACAGGAAATGTGTAAGATCAGCGTTTAAGAAAAACTACTTTGCTTTCTTCACCCCGTAAAAGCCGCTCAATATTTTTCTGGTGGGTAATGAGGACCAGAACAGCAACAAACATGGAAAAAACGTTCAGGCTTCTGATGGTCTCATTAAAACCAAACATGATAACCAATGGAAAGGCAATGGCTGATATCATGGAGCTTAACGAAACATAACGGCTTACTAAAAAGGTGATCAAAAATACACCTGCGCAAACCAAAGCTGCATGAGGATGTACACCACTCAATATACCAAGCAGTGTTGCTATTCCTTTACCACCCCTGAATCCTGCAAAAATCGGGAAGATGTGTCCGAGTAAAGCAGCCACTCCAAGTGTCAGTTTAAAATTTACGAATTGTTGTGTAGCCGGAAGGTAGTTCCCGATAATTGTAGCCAGTTGAACTGCAACATATCCTTTAAAGATGTCGATCAGTAATACAGGTATACCGGCTTTTTTACCCAGAACTCTGAATGTATTGGTTGCTCCGGCATTTCCACTTCCGTACTCACGTACATCAATACCATAAAATATTTTACCGATCCATACTGCTGAAGGAAGTGAACCCAACAGATACGCTGCGAATAATGTGGTAAGATTTGTTAGTGTGATCATCGCCGTTTCAAAAATAGTGTAAAGTGGTTAAACACACCACCTGACCTGTTTACACGGTTTCCGAAACCTGTTTCAGTTGATCTTTTACAAATGCAGTGAGTTCCCTGATGTAAGGCTTTGAGAAATCGAATCTGATGCCTGCAGTTTTATATATATCATTGATGGTTGCACGGTAACCGAGAGAAAGTGCATCAATATATTTACGGAGTCCGGTTGAATTGTCGTTTCTGAAATTACGCCATACTGCAAGAGCACCTAATTGTGCCATACCATATTCTATATAATAAAACGGTACTTCAAAAATATGAAGCTGACGTTGCCAGATGTTATCCCGTATTTCTTCCAGTCCGCTCCAGTCAGTTATATTGCCGTTAAACTTTTTATATATAACATTCCATTCTTTACGGCGGTCATCTGCAGTATGAGTTGGGTTCGTGTAAATCCAGTGTTGAAATGCATCAACAGCAGCAATCCACGGTAATGCTTCCAAAACTTTTTCAAGATGATGTTTGCGTGCACGCTGTAATTCTTTTTCATCTTTAAAAAATTCATCCCAGTATTCCATCGACAGCAATTCCATACTCATGGATGCCAGCTCCGCAACTTCTGATGGAAGACTTTTGTAATCTACCAGGTCAAGATCACGCGTAACAATGGAATGTATTGCATGTCCACCTTCATGCACCATAGTAACCAGATCACGCAGGTTGTCGGTGGAATTCATAAATATAAAAGGCAAACCACTTTCATATAGCGGATAATTATATCCACCCGGAGCTTTTCCTTTACGTGATTCTAGATCAAAATGACCTGTTGTATCCAGTGCTTTTATACACTCTGCCAATGACGGATCAAGTTTACCAAAACAGGTAATCGTTTTTTCAACGAGATCAGCAGCACCGGTAAATGGTTGCAATGGTCTACGTCCTGCCGGTTCTGCTTCTGTATCCCACGGACGTAATGTATCAACACCGATCAATTCTTTTTGTTCCAGATCAAAATCATTGCAAACAGGAACTACTTCTTCAGCAATTGACTGATGAAAGGCATAACAATCTTCAGGTGTGTAATCAAACCTTCCAAGTGCTGCAAACATATAATCACGGAAATTTTCAAATCCTGAATTCAATGCAACCTGGTGACGGATTTTTAAAAGTTCATCAAAAAGATTATCCAGCTTATCACGATCCTGCAATCTGCGTTCTGCAATTTTGCGGAATACCATTTCTCTTTTTTCGCGATCCGGTTCACGTAAAAAATTAGAAGCCTGCTGCAGTGTTAATTCTTTACCATCTACAACAATTGTCATCGCACCGGTAATAACTGCATACTCCTGTTCCTTCTGCTGCAGTTCAGCAAACAGTGGTACATTTTCATCACGGTAAATTTCAATGCGCTTTTTTACCTGGCGGAGATATATATCCAATCCTTTATTCGTCAACTGATCCAGGAAAGGAGATTCAATCATCTTTGTATCGAGATTGTTGCTGAGCGGAGCAATGTGCGGTTGAATTTCGGAAACAAAAAAATTGAATGAATTTTTAAATTCTTCACTGGCAGTATCACAGCTCATCTTTATATATCGCCACCCAAGATCTTCCTGTAAAACAGACTCCAGCTCACTTCTGTCCTTCATCCATTTCCACAGATCTTCTTTATTATTCAGTTCACGGTTCAGCAATTCATTAAAGTACGTTTCTACATCCTTCCATGCATTTATTACAAGGCTTTCAGGAATATATGAACGTTTTATGGTAACGTGAATCTGTTGGTTTGTGAGCAGCATCGGATATATATACTAAGCTTCTTTTTTTGCAGTCTTGCGTGGTGTTTTACTTTTTTTCTCAGCAGTTGTTTCAGTTTCGTCA
>JBDTVD010000215.1:0-6370 GCA_040007375.1 Bacteroidota bacterium
TGCTATGAGATAACCCAGAAATTTTAACAGGATGTTATAGTTGTTGGCGAAATGAGATACTGCCATTTGCATACGGCTGAAACCGTCGATCATATAAACCCAAACTATGATCAGAACGGAGGCATGCAGAGCCTGATCAATAACGAATAACCCAAGCTCCTTTTGTTTCCACTGAGTTACTGTTATTTTCCTGTTAGCCAATAATTTCAGGTAGTCTATGATGAGGTGTGAAATTACAATCACTACTAATAGTGACCATGATAGACTATTCCTGTTTATGAGCCAGGTAACAACTAATACGCACAAACCGTGCAGCCAGAATGCCTGAGACTTCAGCATTCCTTCTTTGCGTAATGCAACGTTTTTATCTGTTGCAAAAATAAAATCTGCCAGAAGATGTGATGTAAAAAGCAATATCAGTAATGTGCCTTCCTGAAAAGTGAAAAAGTTGTTCATGTATTCCGCTCTTTAATTGCTTTTGCAAAGTAAATCAACAGTTTTTCAATTGCATACCATTGGGATGATTTGGTTCTTTGGTTAACTGCCGATTGAGTAATCATCAATTTTGCGGCAATATCTTCTTCCTTCAAATTTTTTAGCTTGAAAAGAATTACCTCTGCCTGGGTGTTTGTCCATTTCTGAATATTAGCATCCAGTAAAAAAATGGAGGGTTCAAGGGATTCGTTCAGTTGCTTATCAAGTGTTTTTACCACCATACGATAAGGCATTTCCTTCAAGTCATCTAAAGCATCACCTGAAAGATAAAATGCTTCACCATCAGAATGTGCCAATGAATCCTTTTTTACAAAATCAGTGGTGCCTATACCAATAGAAAGTCTGATATCATAATTGCCAGGAAAATATCCCTTAACAGCCATCTTGTTCTTACTAACAGTACCTGAATTTTCATCCTGATCTTCAACAATTACATATGATCTGATGAAAGCACGTATAATCAATGCTACTCTCAGCGCTTCCTCCGTTTTCTTTACAATACATTGAAAACTATCACCTCTGAATACCTCATATACCTCAATCCATTCCTCCTTTTGCAAAGTATTGAGGAATGCTTTTATATCCTGATAAAGTTGTTGCCGTGAATCGCTTGATATATCTCTTGATGCAACAATATCTCCGGTAATTACTCCATTTATTCCCATTAACCTAAAACCTTATAAAGTACAAATATAAGTCTGTAGCCTTATAATTCCAAATAATTAGCCTCTAGCCTTATAATATTAAATAATTAGACTGTAGCCTTATGAAAACCCTTTAAATTACTGGCCAGAAAACAATCTGTTTGGTTTCGAAAAAAGTCTCCTTAAAATAGTTGGATAAGGCTTCCGTTTTCACTTTTTTAAATCCTTTTAATTCCTCTTTCAGATCTCCACCTTTCAATGCAATAATTCCGTTACCACCTTGCTTCTTAATACTTTGTAGGGTCCACTTCACCAGATCGCTTAAGGATGCTGTTGCCCTGCTCACTACAAAATCAAATTTATCATTCAGCAATTCAACCCTTCCATTTATTGCTTTAACATTGGTTAATCCAAGCTCTTCTGAAACAGCTTCTACAATTTTTATTTTTTTTCCGATAGAATCAACCAGCGTAAAATGAACTTCCGGAAACAGAATAGCTAAAGGAATACCTGGAAATCCGCCACCGGTACCCACGTCCAGTACACGACTTCCCTGGTTAAAAGAAATGAAATTTGCTATGGCCAGCGAATGCAAAACATGACGCTCATAAAAATGCTCAATGTCCTTTCTGGAAATCACATTAATTCTGGCATTCCATTCCTCATAAAGAGGTCCCAGTTTATTAATCTGTTCTTTCTGATGAGTGGTAATTTTCGGGAAGTATTTTAAAATGATTTCGGGGCTATCCATATGGTGTAAAATAAAATGGCAACCCGCAAAGGTTGCCATTTTTCACTAATAATGGGATTTCTTAATGATTAACGTATTCCGTATTTTTCATGATCTGATACAGAAACTCACGTGCACGGAATAATTGTGCTTTAACAGTTCCTAATGGCAGATTCAGTTCAATGGCAATTTCTTCATAGGATAGTTCCTGGTAATAACGCAGCTCAACAAGTTTACGATAACGTGGTTTCAGTTTATCAACCACTTCTTTCATAGTCTCCTTACGTTGTTTTTTCATAAGGAAGTCGTCTGGTCCTGGTCCTTCTGATTTTACTTCCAGTGTTATTTCCTGTCCGTCTTCATTCTCAATGCCACGGTCAATTGCCATCAGCATTTTACGTTTTTTACGAATAAAATCAATACAGTTATTGGTAGCTATTTTAAACAACCAGGTGCTGAAAGCATAATCCGGTGTGTATTGTTTGATGTTTTTAAATGCTTTACCAAAAGCCTCAATGGTTAAATCCTCAGCATCGTCACGGTTATTTACCATCTTCAATAACATGTAGTAAATAGAATCTTTGTAACGTGACATCAGTTCAGCATATGCTTTCTGATCCGAGTCATTCATCGCACGGCAAACCAGCTTGTAATCCTTAATTGCTTTGTCGGAAAGATGCTGTATGGCGTCGTCCTGTGCAGGTAATAGTTGATCCATCATGTTTAGTTTCGGTTCTGGGTTTTTAGGTGTTGTGGATTTGGTAAATTTTACTCTGTTTCTGGTTGGAGTTGTTTGCATTATTTCCATGTTTTAGTTTTGAACACAAGACTGGAGACTGATAATACAGGATAACTGAATGCAGTAAAAAGGTCAAAAACGGGAGTCAACCAGATGAGGTCGTTCTCTTTTAGTTTTTGCATCCCTTTACCGAAAACGATCATTTGAATTATTAGCCTGATTGTGAACATGGATACGACGACTTCAGGGTAAAGTTTCAGAATTAATAAAATAATTGTAAGTAAATAAAAAAATGTATGCGTTACGAAGTAAGCTCCTAAATAACGCTGATCACTTCCTTTATAGAATACACCTGTACTCATATGACGGCGTTTCTGATGCAGCCAGCTGGTCCAGGTTGATTTAGGTTTTGAATAGGTAAATGCTGTTGATGACAGGCAAACTGATGTGTTGGTTTGATTCGCTGTTTCATTTACAAAGAGATCATCATCTCCGGATATAATATGATAATGACTGGCAAAACCTTTATTGGCAAAGAAGAGTGATTTTCTATAAGCGAGGTTACGACCAACTCCCATATATGCTCTGCCATTAATTGCTCTTCCCAAAAAGAATAAGGCATTATATATAGTATCAAAACGGATCCACTTATTCAGCAATCCACTTTCTTTTGCATAAGCACCATAACCAATAACAATTTCTTTTCCCGGTTTGAAATGAGCCATCATCTCTTTAATCCAGGTTTTTGATGCCGGAACACAATCTGCATCTGTCATTAATAACAACTCATGGTCAGCACCTTTTATCCCAAGTGTTAAAGCCAGTTTTTTGCCATGAGGATATTTCTCCTGCTCTTTTAATGTTACCACTTTCAGATTTGGATAAGCATCTGACATCTCTTCCAGGTATTTTCCTGATTCATCCCAGGAGCAATCATTTACTACTACCACCTGGAAAACAGGGTAATCCTGCTCCAGTACAGAAGGAAGAAAGACTCTGAGATTTTTCAGTTCATTCCGTGCACATATTAATACGGAAACAGGCTGACTCTCTCCAGTTGGATTTGTAGTTTCCTTGAAACCAGTTAGTGATAGTTGAAATAACAGATAGATATATTGCACCACAGCCGTTATTGCAAACAGTATTAATAATCCCACTCCCAGTTGTGCCAGTTCCATATCGTTAATCGACAAATGTATCAGGTCACTCTGCTGCATCTTGTAGTAACACTACTTAAATATCAACATGATTTTCTTAACAACTCTGTCTGATAAAATACTATGATATCATTCAACAAAACAGACAGTGATGCATGGAAGTAGTTTTGATATCATTAAAAGTATCGATCTGCACTCGACACATTATAGTTATTTTCGCCGGCGAATGAAATTTCAATTACTGCATACAGATAGTCTTTCAAAAGCCCGCGCAGGACTGGTTACCACCGATCATGGTGATATTGAAACACCGATTTTTATGCCTGTTGGTACAGCAGGAACAGTGAAAAGCATCCATCAGCGTGAACTTTCCAATGACATAAAAGCACAAATTATTCTTGGAAATACCTATCATCTTTTTTTACGTCCGGGAACGGGCTTACTTGAAAAAGCAGGAGGACTTCATCGTTTCATGGGTTGGAATGGACCAATACTTACTGATAGTGGTGGCTTCCAGGTTTTTTCATTGGCAGAGATCAGGAAGATTAAAGAAGAAGGTGTTGAATTTGCATCACACATAGATGGATCACGACATGTATTTACTCCGGAGCGTGCGATTGATATACAGAGAAGTATTGGTGGAGATATTATAATGGCTTTTGATGAATGTACTCCTTATCCATGCGAATATAATCTTGCGAAAAAAAGTATGGAGCTTACACATCGCTGGTTGAAACGTTGCTGTGAGCATTTCGACAGTGTGCCTCCGATGTATGATTACACACAAACATTATTTCCAATTGTTCAGGGAAGCACTTATAAAGATCTGCGCATGCAGAGTGCGGAATATATAGTGAGCATGAACAGAGATGGAAATGCAATTGGAGGTTTATCAGTTGGAGAACCTATTGAGGAGATGTATGACATTACTGATCAGCTTACAGAAATACTTCCAAAAGAAAAACCACGTTACCTGATGGGTGTGGGTACTCCTGCAAATATTCTCGAATGCATTTCACTGGGAATAGATATGTTTGATTGTGTTATGCCAACACGTAATGCACGCAATGGAATGTTGTTTACAAGAAATGGAATTATAAATATCAGGAATGAAAAGTGGAAAGAAGACCTCTCTCCTATTGATGCGGAAAGTGATTGCTTTGCATCCAGCACTTATTCGAAAGCTTACCTTCGTCACTTAGTAATTTCAAAAGAAATACTGGGAGCACAGATTGCAACACTGCACAATCTTTCCTTCTATCTCTGGTTAGTTAAAGAAGCAAGAAAAAAAATTATTGATGGAACGTTTTTAAAATGGAAAGAAGAAATGGTAGTGAAAGTTAGTCAACGATTGTAATTTGATGAAGGATTTAAATACAACGTCATTGCGAATCCCGAGAACTCGGGATGTGGCAATCCCCTGTTGCATTGAAAAATTAAACATGAAAACTAAACATCAAATTTACACTACTATTCAGGAGATTGCCACGGTGCGGTAAAGCACTTCGCAATGATATAAATGAAAATGAAAATGAAAATCGTAATTCGTAATTCAAAACAATGAAAATAAAAATCCTTGATGCATACATAGTAAGAAAGTTTCTCGGGACTTTCTTCTTTGCATTGGGATTAATTATTCTCATTGCAATTGTATTTGATATATCAGAGAAGATTGACGACTTTCTGGAGAAAGATGCACCAATCAAAGAAATTATATTTGATTATTACCTGAATTTCATTCCTTACTTCGGTAATCTGTTCAGCCCGTTGTTTATTTTTATTTCTGTGATATTCTTTACTTCACGAATGGCTGATAATACTGAAATAGTTGCCATTCTTGCCAGTGGAATCAGTTTCAAAAGATTTCTTGTTCCTTATATGGTTGCTGCAACAGTGCTTGCCGGAATTTCTCTTTACCTCAATAATTCTGTTCTTCCTCACGCCAATGTAAAACGAACGAACTTCGAATTAAAATATATTAAGAATCCATATGTATATAAAAACAGAAATGTACACAGGCAGGTCAGTCCGGGTCAATATATATATTTTGAAAGTTATAACAATTTCGATAATATAGGTTACCAGTTTTCCTATGAGAAATTTGAGAACGGAAAGATGAGTTATAAATTATTGTCAGACCGTATTCTCTGGGACAGTACTAAATCAAAATGGACAGTAGAAAATTATTTCATCAGAAACATTAATGGCCTGGATGAAAATATTAAATCAGGTTATCGTTTTGATACTACGTTTGCTTTTACTCCCGGTGATTTTAACAGGCGTGTAAATTATGCAGTAGAAACAATGGATTATGGTGAGTTGAATCAATTTATCAGTGAAGAAACTATGCGTGGTTCAGAAGAAGTTGTGTTTTACCAGATTGAAAAATACCGACGATTTGCTTATCCATTTGCAACTTTCATTCTCACTTTAATGGGTGTTTCGTTATCCAGTCAGAAAGTAAGAGGTGGAATTGGTGTGCAGATTGGATTGGGAATTTTACTAAGCTTTACCTACATCATGTTCATGCAGATCACTACCACTTTTGCAACCAATGGAAATGTTCCTGCAATAATTGCTGTATGGATTCCGAATATGGTTTTTT